>NZ_JAHRFC010000010.1:24619-136533 GCF_020883015.1 Microcoleus sp. CAWBG640 | reverse complement strand
ACTCAACTCATCCGGTGATTTGTTGACAATTACTACCTCGCATTCAAATAATACTACAACTTAATAGTTACCCAATCCGGGAAGAATGTCAATAGGTGTCTACCAAAAGTTTTTCAGCCCCCTACCCCGCCGCACAAGGAATCTGCTTCACCGTTAAGGTCGATCGCACTTTCTCCAAAAATAGTATCGTCCCCGGCGCCACCACACACAGTATCAGCACCGCGATCGCCAAACAATAGATCGTCGCCAGTATCACCAACAAGTACATCATTGCCCTTGCCACCGTCTAGGGTGTCAAGTCGGGGTTAAATGGGTCAAAAGTGCCTCCAAACAAGCAGTCGTTACCGTTGTATCCGACCAATGTGTCATTGCCCTTCTCCCCCCAAATCAAGTCATCTTCCTTGCCGCCGATCGCCACATCATCGCCGCTACCCCCGAAAATGAGATCGTTGCCGCCATCGCCGTTGCTTGGGCGTGTAATTGAAGCTGCCATCGGATTTCAGGGCGATCGCCCCGTTAGTCGGGCCTGTGACTAAACTAGCACTCAGCGCGTCGCTATTGGCGTCGGTGTCGTTGCTTAAGACGGATGGAAGTCCGTTGAGAACTTTATCGTGCAGGGTAGTATAGGTGTCAGGATTTGCCACCGGGAAGTTATTAACCGAGATGTTGCCGAGAGTAAAAGTGGCACTTGCTTGATCCGTGTCGTCGCCGAAAAATAAAAAGCTTGGCTGTCTGTAGGGATTGAAGGGTAAAGCTGGCTGGCTGTTTGTTGGATTAAATGCCGTATAGTTCCGCAGCGGCTGATTCGTCAGGCTTGGTATTGCTACACCACCGGCAAACAAGGTGTAAGTGCTGCCTTGAACTACCAGTTTGTAGTCGGTAGCAGTGCTGATGTTAAGATTCGCATTTACCCCGCGAGTGAACAGGGGATTATCTTGCTGCGCAAAAATGCCTCCGTTGGCGCCGAGGTTACGGTTGGTGAAACCGAGTTCAATGCCATTTTGAGCGTCGCTGCTAATGACGATGATGCTGAAACCGGCGCGATCGTCACTATTACTGTTTTCCGCCGTCACTGCAACGTTGAAAGACACGCTATAGCCGTTGGTGCGGCTGAGGGCGGGGAAAGTTGGACTGACTAGAGTAAATGTTCCTGGCGCAGGAGTAGGAGTGTATCGGTAGTTGGTATAGCCTGCATAGCCTGTAGTGTTATTCGCCGCGGTAACGCTAGCAGTATTAATGCCCGTGTTGGGCGAGTACGCACCAACAGGTAGAAGACCACCGAAGCCTGGAAGAGGTACTTGTCCGTAAGCTAATTGAGTACCGGCTGTTGTCCCGATGCCTGGTATAGGTGCTGATGTTGGTGGTAGTGGTGAATAGTTTGTGCCGTCGTAGAGGGTTCGGGGGAAGGCAAATTGATAAGCGGTTCTGGTGGCTGGGTCGATCGCCATTCCAGCAACAATCCTTCCCGTTGTATAATCTAGTTCCCAGTTTCCGCCCTTAGCTGCGCTGCCTACAGGCGTGCTAGAAGCCGCAATTTTTGCCTTGGTTAACAGACTGATTTGCTGCACGAAGTTAGCGCCTTTCTCGCCCGCAGCTACCTCGCACCCGTACAGCAAAATCTCTGCACTCTCTGCCAGCGATCGCCCCCAATACTGCAATTGCTTAGCATAGGTTTTTAAGTTTGTCAAATTAAGAGCGATCGCGCCTAGCTGCAAACTACTAGGGCTACCGTGGGAAATGATATGAATGCTTTTAATATTGCTGCGATTCCGCAACACTTCGGCGATTTGTGATACTCCATCCCTCGCCGCATCGAGGGTAATTACTTCTGTCCCCGGTTCGATACCGTCGCGGAGAGTTTTGCTGTCGGCAACGGCGGAGTCTATAAATGCGATCGAAGTGGAGACTAAACCCATATACTCGGACATAATACACCTGAAGATAGATGAAGATAAGGAAATTTAAGGTGTGTCCAACCTAGCAACTCAGTCGAGCAATGTCATTAGTAAAATTTAGATATCGAGTCTCGATCGAGTTTTTGAGAATTAAACAGAATGTTCTTGCAGCCAAGTCAGCAAATCTGAAATACTCGTAAAATCCAACATTGCTTCTCCTAAATTCTCCAATTCCTCAAGATTTAACTCGCGGATGCGCGTTTGAATATCCGGTGAAATTTCACCAACTAACCGCATCATTTGACGAACTATCAATGCTGCTTTTCCTTGCTGAATGCCTTGTTCAATGCCTTGCTGCATGCCTTGCTGAATGCCTTGCTCAATGCCTTGCTCAATGCCTTGCTGAATGCCTAGATCTATCGCACCTTGTTGATCTTGAATCCAAAACTCTTGATTTTGCAATTCATCTAATTCTTTCTGATTCATATTCGTGTCATTTGCAATTTGAAAAGCCCTTTCAATTTCAGGCACTGTACTCATGGTTTCAGGAACCGTTTCTAGGTTGCTAGTGTTTTTGAGAAAATAAATCCACTTATCTGTCAGCGTTACCAATTCCGACAATTCTTTATTAAATTTCGGCAACTCGATGAAAACCAACTCAATCTCGCTGTCAGGATAATCAAACAGCCGCTGCGTCTCTTTGAAAGCAAACCGCGAAATTACTTCAGATTGACCTGGAAACATTTCAAAATCGGTGATGTTCAAAGCGATAACTTGTCTCAGTCTATAATAACGATCGCCTCGATTTAATTGCAGTGCATAAGTTTTGGCAGCATTGTACAAAACTCGCTTGCCAAATGCAGGCACGTTCAAAACTTGCATTTCGATAATTACAATTCTGCCATCATTGATAGTAGCTTTGACATCTAAGTAACTATCTTTACGACCAAAAATTTGAGCAGATAAATAAGGATCGATGATTTCTAAATCTTCGATAACAGATTCGCCGGCATACAGCATAGCGTTCAAAAAACTAATCAAAATTTCTCGGCTTTCGTTAGAACCGAAAATCTTCTTGAAGGCAAAGTCTATTTTGGGATTAATAAATCTCATAGTTCTGAGTCACAAATGTTTTGTTTACAATTATAAACTGCCACACTTAAAATTGACTGCCTAACAGTTCTTCAGCAACCAATCCTTTTTGAATTGCGAGTACAGCAGCTTGAGTGCGATCGCGCACTTCCAACTTTTGCAAAATCGCATGAACGTGAACCCGCACCGTCCCTGGCGCAATATACAATATTTGAGCAATTTCCTGATTGCTTTTCCCCCCCGCCACTAAAGCTAAAATTTCCTGTTCTCGCTTCGTCAGTGGATTTTCCAAAACTTCCGATTTAGGGCTATTTTTAACAGGTTCAGGATTAGCAAAAACCGCCCTAATTTCCGCAGTGGCGGCTCGATCCCACCAGGAAGCACCCGCCGCTACCGAGCGAATTGCCAACACCAAAGTTTCCGCCGCAATTCCCTTGAGACAATAGCCCTGAGCCCCCGCTGCAATCAATCTTTCAATTAATGATTTTTGAGAATGAGATGTTAAAATTAAAACTGGAATTGCAGGATGCCGCTGTTTAATTTGGCGACAAGCTTCAATGCCACCAATTCCCGGCAAACCGACATCGAGAACCACCACATCCGGTAAGTGTTCCTGAGTCAATTCTACCGCTGTTTCGCCATCTTCGGCTTCCGCAATTACTTGCAAGCAATTTTCTTGATGCAATCGGGTTTGCAGCCCCAACCGAAACAGTTCGTCATCTTCAACTAAGAGAATTCGCAAGGGATAAGCTGGTTTCATTTCTCTGGGATTGCAGGGAGTCGGAATCCAAATAAAGCACCGTGAGGCAATTTATTTTCTGCCCAAATTATACCATCATGGGCGTCAATAATTTGGCGAGATAAGTATAACCCCAATCCCGATCCTTTAGCTTGCCGATCGCCATTTCCTTGATAAAAACGATCGAACAAGTGCGGCAGTTCCTCTGCTGTAATTCCCAACCCGCTATCAATAACTTTCACGATATGATAACTTGAATAAAATTCCATCACCACTTCTACTTTACCACCACGAGGGGAATGGTTGATCCCATTGGTCAATAAATTCACAAAAACGCGCTGAAGTTGCACTGCATCGCCTTTTACCCACAAAGAGCGACGAAAATCTGATTCTCCGTAACTAATATTAATGTAAACTCGACGCGCCGCCGATAAATCGATGAGAGTGGCAATTACTTCTTCTGCTAAAGTTACTAAATTTACGGGAGCAAGCTGTAGTTTTAAACCTTCAGTATCGTTGCGGTAAACATCCAGCATGGTTTCTACTAATTGTAAAGTCATTTTGTGCGATCGCGTCATGGTTTCCAAAACTTTTTGCTGAGTAGAAGTCACATCGCCAAATTTGGCCTGTTTAAAAGCTTTAATAGTCTCGATCGCGCCCAGCATCGGCGTTTTTAAATCATGACTCAAAGTAGACACAAAATCTTCTCGGATGCTAGCTAATTGTTGCTGGGACTGCAATTGCGCTTTGGTAAGGGCGATCGCCTCTTCGTACTGCTGATTGCGATCGCTCAAATAGCCAGTCACTCCCAAAGCCATGACGGCGATCGCCCTATTTGCTACAGTTGCTAGGGCGATCTTTTCTCCATAAGGAAGAACCAAATTTAACAGAGTCAATAGCGCCGCTACCAGGGTAATTTGCAACTTACCCAACCGACTCAGGCGCGAGTTTGCCATTAAAATCGGTCCAGTATACAAATATCCAAATAAATATTCCGAAGGCGTGCTAAATTCTAGTGCTACCACAATGGTAAATAAAATAGCGATCGACCATCGGCCCCGCCAATATTTCTCTCCCAGAGCCAAGTCTTCCTTGATTTTAAATATTTTTTTTAACATCATTAATTCATCCATATTTTATCGGTATATTTCATTTATCTTGACGCAAAAGACCCGCGTTTATATCCAAAATATATCTCTAAGTATAGGTAGTTTAAAAAATCTAAACATTGGTCTACCACTAAAACATATAGCAGTTATACATAATTGGTAAACAGCAACTTATACCTGGGGGTTGATTATCAACCACCCTAACTTCAAGTATATTGATTGTTAAAAGTAGACTGCACTTTTAAGAAAGTATTGACTCCCTTATGATTGAAGGATTAATTCAAATCGCCTTAACGCTAATCATAGTAGTAGCGATCGCCCCGGTTTTTGGCAATTACATGGCACGAGTATACATGGGAGAAGCAACCATCCTCGATCGCGCCGCTAAACCCCTAGAACAACTCATCTATCAAGCTGGCAATATTCGCTCGGCAGATTCAATGACAGGTTGGCAATATGCGCGATCGATATTCTACAGCAATATCGCCATGGGCATATTTGTGTTCCTCATTTTCATGCTTCAAGGATTGCTCCCTTTAAATGCTACAGGCTTAGGTGCACCAACCTGGGATACTGCCCTGCACACAACTATTTCATTCCTCACCAATACCGACCAACAGCATTACTCCGGCGAGACAACATTTACTTACCTATCCCAGTTAACTTTGGGCTTTTTAATGTTCACCTCAGCCGCCACCGGTTTAGCAGTAGGCATTGCCTTTATTCGAGGATTAACAGGTAGACCCCTAGGCAATTTTTACATCGATTTAATTCAATCTATCACCCGTATTCTGCTACCAATTTCTTTAATCCTTGGCTTGCTTCTACTAATTAATGGCGTACCAGAAACCCTAGCAAGTCCGGCAGTTGCCACCACCTTAGAAGGCAGCACCCAAGTAATAGCCCGCGGCCCGGTTGCTCACTTTGAAAGCATCAAACAACTAGGAGAAAACGGCGGCGGATTCTTTGCCATTAACTCGGCTCACCCCTATGAAAATCCCAACCCTTTTACTAACCTGCTGGAAACCATAGCCATGGTTTCGATTCCGGCAGCGCTCATTCATACTTACGGGATATTTGCCAATAACAAAAAACAAGGCTGGCTAATTTTTTGGATGGTTTTTAGCATCTACGTTTTCTTGATTGGCATTGCAGCAGTAGGCGAATTCCAAGGCAATCCTCTCATCAACAAATTACTAGGCTCAGTGCAGCCAAATTTAGAAGGAAAAGAAATTAGATTTGGCTGGGCCCAAACCGCCCTTTGGGCAGTGACTACAACAGGCACAATGTGCGGTGCGGTCAACGGAATGCACGATTCTTTAATGCCTCCCGGCAGTTTTGCTACTTTATTTAACTTGTTTCTCCAAATAGTTTGGGGCGGACAAGGAACGGGTACAGCTTACCTATTTATCTACTTAATCTTGAGCGTATTTCTCACCGGATTAATGGTGGGCAGAACCCCAGAATTTTTAGGCAGAAAGATAGAAAAACCGGAAATAGTTTTAGCCAGCGTTGTGCTGTTAATTCATCCGATCGCTGTTTTAATTCCCGGCGCAATTACCCTCGCATTTACCGACAGCTTGAGCGGCATCAGCAATCCCGGATTTCACGGGATTTCTCAGGTGATGTACGAATATGCTTCGGCCGCCGCCAACAACGGTTCAGGTTTTGAAGGATTGGCAGACTCTCAACCAGCAGCTACCGGAATGTGGTGGAATTTAAGCACCTGTTTTAGTATGCTATTAGGGCGCTATGTTCCGATTGTTGCACTGCTGCTGTTAGCAGACAGCATGACCAACAAACAACCAGTACCAGAAACAACAGGAACTCTCAGAACCGACTCAGTGTTATTCACCAGCGTCACCGCTGGAGTAATCTTAATTCTAGGCGCATTAACATTTTTCCCAGTGCTAGCTTTAGGACCAATTGCCGAAGGATATGAAATTAGCAGTGGCAAATTTGAACCTGCACCGACCACAGTACCCGCAACACCTTTAGCCACACCAACTTCTCCACCTCTGTAGCAAAAAAATGTCAACATCAATCCTCTCTTTCTCTGTGTTCTCTGTGTCCTCTGCGGTTCATTAAAAATCAAAAATATGGCTTCTTCCAATACCACCGATCCTCAGAAAAATTCCCGTTCCAGAGGTGCTCGCGACTCCCGCAGACATACACCCAAAGCAAATACCAAAGGCCTTTACCAAAGAGCATTCAAACAAGCTTTCATCAAGCTAGATCCACGGGTAATGTTGAAAAATCCAGTGATGTTTGTGGTGTGGGTAGGCACAATTGTGACTGGATTATTAACCATCGATCCGACTCTCTTCGGCCCGGTTCCCGGCAAAAATCAAGTCGTTTTCAACGGTTTAGTCACGTTTATTTTGTTCTTTACTTTGGTGTTTGCCAATTTTGCCGAAGCCGTAGCAGAAGGGCGCGGCAAAGCCCAAGCAGACGCACTGCGATCGACCAAAGCCGACACCATCGCCCGCAAACTCTTACCAGACGGTTCATTGCAGGAAGTGAGCTCCACATCCCTCAGACGCGGCGATCAAATTAAAGTAATCGCAGGCGATATCATTCCCGCTGATGGCGAAGTGATCGCGGGTGTCGCCTCTGTAGACGAATCTGCAATCACCGGGGAATCCGCCCCGGTGCTCAAGGAACCGGGTTCGGACATCGCCAGTTCCGTTACGGGCGGGACGCGCATCCTTTCCGACGAACTAACGCTGCGGGTGATGGCCGACCCCGGTAAGGGGTTTTTGGACAGGATGATCGCGCTGGTGGAGGGCGCTGAACGCACGAAAACACCGAATGAGATCGCGCTGACGGTGTTGCTGGCGGTGCTGACTCTGGTGTTTTTGATTGTGGTGTCTACGATTCCGCCGGTGGGAACTTACGTGAAAACTCCGGTGGGTGTGGTGACGCTGATTTCGCTGCTGGTGGCGCTGATTCCAACCACGATCGGCGGTTTGCTGAGTGCGATCGGGATTGCGGGGATGGATCGCGTGGCTCAATTTAACGTCGTAGCGACCTCTGGACGCGCTGTGGAGGCCTGTGGTGACGTGAATACGCTGATTTTGGACAAAACGGGGACAATCACCCTGGGCAACCGTTTAGCTGAGGAGTTCATCCCGGTAAACGGTCACTCGCTGGAGGATGTGGCTGCTGTAGCGCTGGCTGGAAGCGTGTTTGACGAGACACCGGAGGGTAAGTCGATCGTCCGTTTGTCAGAAAAATTGGGCGCTACAGCAACTTTCGATCGCGCTAACGCCACCGGGCTGGAATTTTCGGCAAAAACGCGGATGTCTGGCACGGATTTGCCCGATGGTACGGAGGTTCGCAAGGGTGCGGTGGATGCGGTGAAGGGTTTTGTGCGATCGCGCGGTGGTAACATCGGCCCCGATCTCGATGAAGCTTACGAGCGAGTTTCCCGGCTGGGAGGCACACCTTTGGGAGTTTGTCAAGGCAGCGACATCTACGGCATTATTTATTTAAAAGATGTGATTAAACCGGGAATTCGCGATCGATTTGACCAACTCAGAAAAATGGGCATCCGCACAATTATGCTGACTGGAGACAACCGAATTACAGCATCAGTAATTGCCGACGAAGCCGGCGTTGACGACTTCATCGCCGAAGCAACTCCAGAGGACAAAATCGAAGTAATTCGCAAGCAACAAGCCGAGGGTAAATTAGTAGCAATGACCGGGGACGGCACCAACGACGCACCCGCCCTAGCCCAAGCAAACGTAGGCTTAGCCATGAATTCGGGAACCCAAGCCGCGAAAGAAGCTGCAAACATGGTGGACTTAGATTCCGACCCCACAAAATTGATTGATTTAGTGACAATCGGCAAACAATTACTGATTACACGCGGTGCGCTGACTACATTTTCCCTAGCCAACGATATCGCGAAATATTTTGCCATTATTCCCGCAATGTTTGCCCCCGTTGGCGCTTTGAACGTGATGGGTTTAGCTAGCGGTCAATCGGCAGTATTATCGGCATTAGTTTACAATGCTTTGATTATTCCCGCTTTGATTCCCCTAGCATTAACCGGGGTAAAATTTCGCCCCTTAACGGCAAATCAACTGTTGCAGCGGAACATTTTAATCTACGGATTTGGCGGGGCGATCGCGCCATTTATTGCCATCAAAATTATCGATATTTGCATTGCAGCCGTTGGCTTAGCATAGAACAAGTTCGGCAACTGATAAACAAAGATACTTATTTCCAAAACAAGGAGGATTCATGAAACGTAATAATTGGCTGAATGATGTTTTGCCCACGGATTTTCAAGCAATTATTGAGTTAGCACAAACCCTGTGGCAGCGTCACCCAATCCCGGTGCAGCTATTTCTAGTAATGTGTTTCAATGCCATCATTGCGCCCGCTGTTTATGCAGCTTCTGGCGAAGATTTGACCCGCAAAGCTGTCTGGGGTTTAAGTCTGCTTGGTTTGGTAATTATCGCGCTTTCTATTTACCTGTTGGTGGTTATATTTCAGCCGGAAAGATTTTAGCTGAGTTGCATCTCAATTTTGCCAATATATTCGTAGGGGCGAAGCATAACGGGAGCATCTCGATTTTGCATAGGCGAAGCATGACCGCAGATAAGTTATTGGTTAAAAGGAAAGATTTACTACGGTCATGCTTCGCCCCTACCGATATATTTGCAAATTCGGGATGCTCCCTTTAGCTGAATATCTAAAACCAAAAATTAACTTTTTCACAACACCAAAATCAAAAATATGAGAGAAATAATCAGAGCAATTCGCGTGACTTTAGTCCTGTGGGGAATTACAGCCATTGTTTATCCCTTGATTTTGCTAGCCATCGGTCAAATAGCTTTCAATTCCCAGGCAAATGGTAGCTTAATTACTAAGCAAGGAGTTGTACTTGGCTCCTCATTAATTGGCCAGAATTTTACCTCTGAAAAATATTTTGTGAGCCGTCCCAGTACCACAAATTACAGCACTTTCCCAGATTACGCTCCGACAAAAGCCGAGAATTTAAGTCAAAGAACAGGTGTTTCTGGAGCTAGTAATATCGGTCCCAGCAACTCAGATTTGCTGAAAAGAGGTAATGATAAAGATGGTTTTCAGGGAATTCAATCTGAAATCGATCGTCTCAACAAAGCTGGCATCACACCTACGGCTGATTTAGTGTATACTTCTGGTTCTAGCCTCGACCCTCATCTTAGCGAAGAGGCTGCTAGAGCGCAAGTTCAACGGATAGCAAAAGTGCGATCGCTCAATCCCAATCAAGTCGAAATTCTGATCTCCCAAAATACAGACGGCAGATTTCTCGGCATTTTCGGTGAACCCGGAGTTAATGTCCTCAAGCTCAATCTAGCTTTAGATGCTTTAAAATAGTTATTGGTTATTGGTTATTTGTTGTTTGTTGTTTGTTGTTTGTTATTTGTTATTTGTTATTTGTTATTTGTTATTTGTTATCTGTTGTTTTTAGCAACTGACAACTAGCAACTACCAAATACCAACTAGCAACTGACAACTAGCAACTGACAACTGACAACTAGCAACTAGCAACTGCCAACTACCAACTACCCACTGTCAACTATCAACTGCCAACTAACTATTTAGCTATGATTCACTCTAGCGAACTCGAAAATAACCCCGACGCAGTTTACGCCCAGCCGAATCGCACTTACGATCGCACCCGCCGTCGGGGAAAGCACAAAATCTTTATCGGGATGGCCCCCGGTGTTGGCAAAACTTTCCGAATGCTAGAAGAAGGACACACAATCAAATCAGAAGGCATTGATGTAGTTGTCGGATTGTTAGAAACTCACGGCAGAAAAGAGACAGCAACCAAAGCTGAGGGACTGGAAGTAGTGCCACGAAAACAAATGCTGCGAGGTGAAACAACTCTAACAGAAATGGATACAGAAGCTGTCATCGCCCGCAGCCCTCAATTAGCATTAATCGACGAACTGGCTCATACAAATATTCCCGGTTCTCTCAGAGAAAAGCGGTATCAAGATGTCGAAGAAATCCTGAATGCTGGCATTGATGTTTATTCAACTCTCAACATTCAGCACATAGAAAGTCTCAACGATTTAGTAGCGCGAATTACCGGAGTTGTCGTGCGAGAACGAGTACCCGATCGCATTCTGGAAGAAGCTGACGAAATACTCGTGGTTGATGTGACACCAGAAACCTTAGAAGAAAGGTTACTAGAAGGTAAAATCTATGCTCCCGAAAAAATTGAACAATCTTTAAAAAACTTTTTTCAGCGTCGTCATTTAATTGCATTACGAGAACTAGCATTACGAGAAGTCGCAGACAACGTTGAAGAGGAGGCCGCAACTTTAAAAGGTCAAGCTTGCAACATTCACGAACGAGTTTTAGTATGCGTTTCCACTTATCCAAATTCTTTGCAGCTTCTCCGACGGGGTGGGAGAATTTCTAGTTACATGAATGCACCATTTTATGTTTTATTTGTGGAGAACCCCGATCGCTTTTTAACAAAATCCGAAAGCTTACACATTGAAACGTGCCAGAAACTTTGCCAAGAATTTAACGGGCAATTCCTGCGGGTGCAGAGTCAGAATATAGCCAAAGCAATTTCTGATGTAGCTAAACAGTATCGCATTACTCAAATTGTGATTGGTGAAAGCCAGCAATCCCGCTGGAAGTTGTTGTTGCGGGGTTCTTTGACTCAGCAATTAGTGCGATCGCTCAAACACGTAGATTTGCACATCATCGCTACGGAAAAAAGTCAGTAATAAATAAATAACTAATAATAAATAAATCTAACTTTGGGAAGATAGCAGACTCTAGCGGTTGGCAGATGCGCGGGCAGCTTTTACGTGCCACGATTGCAATTGTTCAACTTGATTAAAGTGCGATCGCTATGGTGGATAATTACATTCTCAACTTGCTAGTTATTGGCATCCTCCTGCTGATTGTCACATTAGGTTCAGGATGGATTTCCCGATTGCCACTGTCTTATGCCTTAATTTACCTGTTAGTTGGCATCGGATTGGGCCCCTACGGTGTCAAACTGATTGAATTGCGCCCTGATGCTCAATTTTTAGAAAGACTCACAGAATTTGTAGTGATTGTTTCTCTCTTCAGTTGCGGCCTAAAAATGAACCGCCCCCTGCAACTTTGGGCTTGGAATTCCACAGCGCGCCTGATCGGTTTTTTAATGCCTATTTCGATTTTTAGTATAGCAGCAGTCGGTCACTTCTTTTTGAATTTAGATTGGGGGGCTGCGATTTTATTAGGAGCAATTCTCGCTCCCACCGATCCAGTTTTAGCCTCCGAAGTTCAGTTAGCACATTTAGACGATCGAGATGAATTGCGCTTTGGTTTAACCTCAGAAGGTGGCTTAAACGATGCTCTCTCTTTTCCCTTTGTTTATTTCGGAATTTATTCCCTAAAAGATGGTAATTGGCCGAACTGGTTTTCGCAGTGGGTAGTAATTGATATAATCTGGGCAGTTGCCGCTGGAATTGTCATGGGCATTTTAGTAGCTAAAGCTGTCACCTGGATCGATAAAAGATTGCAACGCTACAGACCAGCCGATGAATTAATGGAAGATTTCATCGCCCTGAGTACAATTTTGCTCACTTATTCTCTAACCGAAGTAGTCAACGGCTACGGATTTCTGGCAGTTTTTGTATCAGGAATTGTAGTGCAGCGCAGTTACCGCGACCCAGAAAAACCGCTTTCCCAATTGCGATTTACCGAGCGCATTGAAAAGTTAATGGAAGTAGCCACTATTTTACTTTTAGGTTCTTTGTTGCGCCTAAAACCTATGTTGGCTTTTGCAGCAGATACGATGTTAGTGGCGGGATTTTTGTTTTTCTTGATTCGCCCCTTGGGAGCTTGGATCAGTACGATTGGCAGTCCTTTGCACCCCGCCAGTCGCTGGCTGTGCGGTTGGTTTGGCATTCGCGGTGTCGGTTCTATCTATTATCTTACCTATGCTTTTGGGAAAGGTTTAAAAGGCGAACTCGGAGAACAAATTGCCTGGATTACTTTTTCAACGATCGTGATTTCTGTGATTTTGCACGGCATTAGTTCTACGCCGTTAATGAATTGGTACGAGCGACGAATTAAACCTCAAGTACCGGATCTAATTTGATTTATTAGGGTGCGTGACTTTAATAGTCCTGGACGCAAATTTCACACAACAATCGACTTGTAGGGTGCGTCAGGCGAAGTTCTCTAACGGCGATCGGGAATTTCGGGATCTGACGCACCTTACTATATAATCTAATACCATTTCTCTAAAATCGTGCAACAATCTTTGACCCCCCCCTAACCCCCCCTTATAAAGGGGAGGGACAAGACTACTGTTGCATTCTTTTTTAAAATTGGTATAACATTGACTTGTAGGGTGCGTCAGGCGAAGTTCTCTAAGGACACCGAAAGAAAAGAAGATTATAATTTTTTAGATAAATGTAATATAAACGTTCGCCGAGTCAAACATGGATAGATTTGAATTTCAGCTAGCAATGCTGCAAAAAGGAGCAGAGGAACTAGAGAAAAAAATAGCTAACTTCAATACAATTTTGCTTCAATTAAAAACTGCGGCAATTACCATTTGGGTAGCGTTGATTGGTTGGGTGTTTACAAGTAAAATAGATGCGTTGGTTCCCCTAGGATACGTTATAATTTTTGGTTTCTGGTTTTTAGAAGCTACCTACTGGAAGGTGCAATTTTATTACATACAAAGAGCCGATGCAGTTACCCAATTCTTGAATAATGAAAGCGCCTTAGATGAAAGTTTTAATACCCGTTCTATACCGGAAGGTCTTGTTCACCCGCTCGGTTTTTTGAAAACACTTAAAATGCCTTCTTTAGGTCGAGCTATCTGCGCTCCATCAATCTATATTTTTTATACCTTTTTGTTTGTTGTTAATTCGATCGTTTGGTTAATAACTCTTAAAACAGCCCTCTAACTGGGTAAGATCCCAATGTGCGAGCCACCCATACTAAAATCAAACTGTAGGGTGCGTCAGGATAATTTCTAGAACGATTATTGAGGGTTTAAAAATCTGACGCACCTTACTAATTGTGACTATTTCCAATTTTTAAAGCACAGGACAATGCAGTCCTTACCCGCAGCTAAACAGGTTTCACCCCAACTAATAAAGCCAATTCCAGCCACTTCCAATAACAGTCTGCATCGTCAAAACCAATTTCTCTCAACCAGCGCAGTTGCGTTTCCACATCCAGCAATTTATTAGATGGATCGTCTGGCGAATCGCTAATACCCAGCGCTTCTCGAAATTTATGGTGTAAAGCCTCTGTTGCCGACGCTACGTGTTCCAAATTGCAAAAAATGCCTCCGGGTTCCAAAAGCTCGAAAATCTCGGTATAAAGCGAACGTTTGCGATCGTCCTCTACGTGGTGAATTGCAAAACTAGAAACCACCGCATCAAATTTGCCTAAATCCGGCAGAGAATCATCAAGATTATGTTCAATTACTGTCACCTTTGGATCGTCAGCAAAACGAGTTCTGACTTTTTCCAGCATTGTAGCCGAAAAGTCGATCGCCACACATTCAACATCCGGGCGATCGCACTTAAGCAAACCCAACAACCGCCCATCACCCGTACCAATATCCAGAATCCGCCGTACATTTTGCGGAACCTCCCCCAAAAGTACAGCTTCACCTTCCGTGCGGTGGGGGATACTATCAGCTTTAGCAAGATACCACAAAGCGTGTTCCGCAGAACTCCAAAGATTGACTTGACTCATTACTTTTTAATCCTCATAAACTTCGCCATTTTTGCGCGTAAAAATCCAACCATTCCCACTAGCTTGTGCGATTAAGTCATCATCAGGATAATGAGCCGAATCACCAGAAGTGCGATCGCCAATTTCCAGATAAACAACATCAGAATTACTTCGATTGACTAAATGATGCCCATCAGCATCACCCGCCCGAAAACCAGCCGCCATACCCGGTTTTAGCACTTCCTCCCCCGCATTAGAAATCAGAGTAATCTCCCCTTCCAGAACATACACTAACTCATCTTGACGAGAGTGCCAATGTCTCAGAGCAGAACAACTTCCCGGCGCAAGTCTCACCAAATTTACCCCAAAATTCTGCAATCCGGCAGTATCGCCCAAGCGTTTTTTCACCCTGCCCGCCACCGCAGATTGAAATTGCAGGGGATATTTAGAGCCTGTAATATCCGGCACATTGTCAGGATTCACAATCATAAAAATACTCCTTTCAGTATTTGTGACATCTCTTTCTTTTCTTGCTTCGCGTACTTCGCGTCTTCGCGGTTAATTATTCCAAAGGTTTCAAAGGATCTGTTTTCATAATTACAAAACACGCATTAATTCGAGATAAATACAATTTTATACCACTTGCCAGAAGCCCACCACTGTGGCATCCTACCTCCGACAGTTCCCGCAACCCATTAAGAATGTGTTATAAATATTGAGATTCATTAAGAAATATTTCTCAAATGCTCCTTTCCTCCTCCGGTGTCAGCAAACTCAAAGAATCTTTAAAAGAAAAAGTATTCTTTGGGAATGAGCCAACCCCCGAACTCATAGCCATATTACTGATTTACTTCGTCCAAGGTATCCTCGGACTAGCCCGCTTAGCCGTCAGCTTCTTTCTCAAAGACGAACTCGGCATGAGCCCCGCGGAAGTCTCAGCCATGCTGGGCGTCGTCGCCCTACCTTGGATGATCAAACCCCTATTCGGCTTCATGTCGGACGGGTTGCCGATATTTGGCTACCGCAGACGGCCTTACATCGTCCTTTCCGGGCTGTTGGGAACCTCAGCATGGGTGGCGCTAGCCACAATAGTACAGACACCCTTGGCCGCTACAGGGGCGATCGCCCTCAGTGCCCTCTCTCTCGCCGTCAGCGACGTCATCGCAGACTCCCTAGTAGTCGAAAGAGCCCGAAAAGAATCCCTTACCGATGCCGGTTCCCTGCAATCCCTATCCTGGGGCGCATCAGCCCTCGGCGGACTAATCACCGCCTACCTCAGCGGTTCCCTACTCCAAAACTTCTCCACCCACACCATATTTTTAATCACCGCATCTTTCCCGCTCATCGTCTCAGCAACAGCCTGGTTAATTAGCGAAGAAAAAGTCAAAAAAAGAACCGACTTTGAAACAGTAAAAAATAAAGTCAAACAACTGCGACAAGCTGTTAGCCAAAAAACAATTTGGTTGCCAACCGCCTTTCTTTTCCTGTGGCAAGCAACCCCAAGTTCCGACTCCGCCTTCTTCTTTTTCACCACCAACGAATTAGGCTTCCAACCAGAATTTCTCGGCCGCGTGCGCCTAGTTACCAGTCTGGCGGCAATTGTCGGTATCTGGCTGTTTCAGCGCTTCCTCAAAACAATTCCATTTCGAGTAATTTTCGGCTGGTCAACAGTAATTGCCACAGTCTTGGGATTGACAAGTTTAATATTAGTAACTCACGCCAACCGAGCTTTAGGAATAGACGACCAGTGGTTCAGCATCGGAGATAGCCTCATCTTAACAGTAATCGGGCAAATTGCTTATATGCCAGTGCTGGTATTGTGCGCGCGATTGTGTCCCCCCGGCGTAGAAGCAACTTTATTTGCGCTGCTGATGTCCATCACCAATTTAGCCGGACTTTTGTCCTACGAAGGTGGTGCAGTTTTGACTCACTGGTTAGGAATTACCGATCGCAATTTCGACAATCTCTGGCTGCTAGTCCTCATCACCAACCTGTCCACACTTCTACCGCTACCATTCCTAAGTTGGCTACCCGCTGAAAACACAGAAATTGGCCCAAACAATCAAAACACACTGCCATTATTAGAAGCGGAAATGGGAAGCACCAAACCAACAGGACAACATTTCATGCCGGAATATTTTCCCGACTTAGTACCAACAGTAATCTCAGAAAGCCGAACCGCAGATAGTAAATGAAGGAAGAAGGAAGAAGGAAGAAGTCACCCCCCCAGCCCCAGGGCTGTTTCATTCTCAGACAAATCATCGTTTTGTAGGGGTAGTGGATGGTGCGTGCCTACCCTCCCCATCTCTCTGTGGCCTCTGTGGTTAAATCAATAAAAGCTTATTCTACCAATGCAAAACCTAAAAACTTCCGAACTAAAAACAACAGCCAAAACCTCATCATACGATCGCACCGACTGGCAACGCGGCTACGAATCCCAGCGCAACGAATCCGACTACTGGATAGACGAAATAGAAGGTGAAATCCCCCCCGACTTACAAGGTACATTCTTTCGCAACGGGCCGGGTTTGCTAGATATCAACGGCGAACAAATTCACCACCCCTTTGATGGCGATGGGATGGTTTGTGCGATCGCAATTTCCGACGGGCGGGCCTACTTCCGCAACAGATTCATCCACACCGAAGGCTATCTAGCAGAAAAAACAGCCGGAAAAATCCTCCATCGAGGCGTTTTCGGAACCCAGAAACCAGGAGGTTGGCTAAGTAATATATTTGACCTCAAAATCAAAAACATTGCCAATACCAACATCATTTATTGGGGAGACAAACTATTAGCACTTTGGGAAGCAGCAGAACCCTACAGACTAGACCCTTCCACCTTAGAAACCATCGGCTTAGATACCCTAGACGGCATCTTGCAGCCCGGTGAAGCTTTCGCCGCTCACCCCAGAATTGAAAAAGGCAAAAATGGAGCCGGAGACAGACTCATAAACTTTTCTGTCAAACCTGGTTTGTCTAGCGTAATTACCATTTACGAACTCGACGAAAGTGGCAAACTTTTGCAAAAACACGCCCATGCAATACCAGGTTTTGCCTTTCTACACGACATGGTAATTACCCCCAATTACTGTATATTTTTCCAAAATCCCGTCAGCTTCAATCCTATACCTTTCGTGTTAGGAATGCGGAGTGCGGCCCAGTGCATTCAATTTTCATCCAACAAGCCCACGCAAGTAATTTTAATTCCGCGCAACGGCACCGATAAAGTGAAAATATTAGAAACAGAACCATGTTTTGTTTTCCACCACTGCAACGCCTGGGAAGAAGACGGCGAAGTCTTTGTAGACTCAGTATGCTACGAATCATTCCCCAATGTCGAGCCAGATGGCGATTTTCGCGAGATTGATTTCGATAGCATTCCCGCCGGGGAATTGTGGCGGTTCAAGCTGAATTTAGAAGCGGAAACAGTGGAGCATCAAGTAGTTGAAACTCGGTGCTGCGAATTTCCAACTTTACATCCAAATAACGTCGGACAGCCTTACCGATATCTTTACATTGGTGCCGCCGATGCTCCCACCGGCAATGCTCCTCTGCAAGCCATTCTCAAATTTGATTTCCTGACTGGTGAAAGGCAACTTTGGAGTGCGGCACCGCGCGGTTTTGCTGGGGAACCAGTGTTTGTGGCGCGTCCCGATGCTGTTGCTGAGGATGATGGCTGGCTGCTGGTTTTGATGTACGATGCTGCTAATCATCGATCGACCTTAGTAATTTTAGATGCTAGGGATATCGCGAAAGGGCCTGTGGCGCGGTTGCATTTAAAATATCATATTCCCTACGGTTTGCATGGAAGTTTCACATCAAATGTATTTCTTCCTTAAACCATAGGTTAGCAGTCCGCTGGAATCTCAAGGAAAAGTGCGATGTCTGAACAAGACATCGCTAATATTATTACCATCGAACCTGGTAAAAAATCCGGTTTCTGATATAAGATCCTATCTTCATCGTCTTGTATTAAACTCACTCTTCTCTTCCTTCGCGTCCTTAGCGCCTTCGCGGTTAAATCATTCCGAATTATTATCTAATTCATGCAAATTGTCAACCACAATAACCTCAAAAAAATACTTATTTTAATTTGCAATCTCATCCTAATTTTTGCAATTACTTTATCTATTTACTCTCCAGTAGCTCATGCTCAAGAACCTTACAGCCCAAATCCAGAAAGCTCTGCGGCTCCCAAAGGCTTAGTAGAGGTGACAATGACTGCGATCGGAGTAGATACCGTAAAAAACGAATTAGAAACACGCTTAGAATTTGAACTAAAAGGCATTTACAAAAAAGGGCCTACCTATCCAGCTCAAGATTTGTTAATGACAGTTAACGGTGCAAATATAGAAGATTCAGAGATTACTTTCAAAGCAGGTAAACCGATGATTTTTCCGGCTTTAAAGTTCAATTTAGTCAAGGGTAAAATTAACAATTATCCCTTTGACAGGCACATTGCTAAAGTAGCTATTTCCATCGATCCGCTGCCTTCGATTCGGAAAAAATTTGCCCCTTTTGAACTCAACCCCGTACCGCTGCTATTTAAGTTCAATGCCGATGTTCCCGGTTTTGACATCACATACAAGCCTCTGGAAGAAAATTCATCTATCTTTATTTATATCGATGTCCGCATAACTCGATCGCTCCCGGTAAAATTTTTTGCTTTAACCATTATCGTGATTATGTGGGTGCTATCAACTATGGCACTGCTGCTGGCATTGAAAGTGATGAAATCGGGTAAGTTACCGGAAATTGGAATGCTGAGTTGGACGGCTGTGATGTTGTTTGCTTTTCCGGCTATTCGTAACGCTCAGCCGGGAGTGCCTCCCGTGGGAACTGCCAGTGATTTCTTATCGTTTTTTTGGACGGAAATTATTGTAGTCGTGGCTTTGGTGATTATTGGTAGTTGTTGGTTGAAACGGTATCATCCACCAATTGAATAATCGAGCGATAAGTAGAAGGAAGAAGGAAGAAGGAAGAAGGAAGAAGGAAGAAGGAAGAAGGAAGAAGGAAGAAGGAAGAAGGAAGAAGGAAGAAGGAAGAAGGAAGAAGGAAGAAGTCACCCCCCCTGCCCCCCCCCAAGGGGGGAAATTCAGTTGGGTGGGGCGGGTTTATGAGATTATGGGTTTTAGGCAATTATTGTTGGTAAAACCCGCCCCTACCAAACTTATGTTTACTGAGGCACAGACTCTCGGCAATTCAATTCTTGATTTCCAAATTTTCAATATCTTTTGTTGGTATTCCCAAGCCTCGCAAAATACTAAAAGCCATGATTCGATACCCCGATGGATTTGGGTGTACTCCGTCTGCTGCTAACAAATTTAGAGTTTTGCCAGCGTGTCTTTGAAAAGTGCCTATCACTTCTCGAAAAGGTTTATTTAAATCAATAAATAAGCATTGATTCTGTAAAGCAATTTCTCGCATGGCGATAATATATTCTTGTAAACGCTGGTTTTCTGGACCGTCGAGAACTTCACGGATGGGAGTAGGAGAAAGTAGCGCCACTCGAATTCCTGCTGCTTTGGCTGCTTCCACCATTTGGGTTAATTTTTGTTGGTATTCTGCTAAAGTTACTCCTGTGGTTAAGTTTCCTTGGGGATGAAATTGATGGTTTTGGAAGTCAAAGAATGCGTGCCAAACGTCGTTGACTCCAACGTTAATCATGACTAAATCTGGTTTTTTGTCAATGACATCTTGCTGGAAACGTGCTTGCATATCTGTGGCTTTGTTCCCGGAGATGCCGACGTTGATGATTTCGATCGCGCAATCGGGATACAGACCATTTAGATAGCGTTGCAGTAGCCAAACGTAACCTCCGGGGTATTTGCCGGCTTCTGTGATGCTGTCGCCAATGGTGACAATTCTGCGCTTGCCGGCGAGGATGTTCTCGATTTCTGGCGGTAGACTAGCTATTGATGGGGATTCTGGAAACATGGGAATTAAGGAGTGAGGAATGTTGATAAAAATCAAAGCAGCAATGACTGCGGTGGCAAATCTGATGACTATTTGCTTTAATGGATATTTGGGGCGTGGCGATCGCACTTTTGGAGACATTACGCAGTTTATATTAAATTCATGCTTGAGGAAATTGTATGATGAAACTACAACAGTTATTACAGTCCAAGCGCGAGGATATTCTGGCGGTGGCGCTGCGACATGGGGCCTTTAATGTGCGGGTGTTCGGTTCGGTGGCGCGGGGTGAGGAGACTGAGAGTAGCGATATCGATCTGTTGGTGGATTATGATTTACAGAAAATTTCGCCTTGGTTTCCTGTGCGGTTAATTCGAGATTTGGAGGATTTATTAAGTCGGAAGGTGGATGTGGTGACGGAGAAGGGGCTAAAGGATCGAATTCGCGATCGGGTTTTGCAGGATTGTATTTTGTTATGAGAAGTGATACTGAACGACTCAAGGATATTTATGAGGCGATCGCAAAAATTGAAAAATACAGTGTCAGGGGAAAGCAGAATTTTTTAGATGATGAGTTGGTACAGACTTGGGTTTTATTCAATCTACAAACTATTGGTGAGGCGGTAAGGTCGATGTCTGAGGATATGTGGATTTAATCGGTCTTTTAGGAAGATTACAAAGAAAAATCCACTTTCTAAAGATGAGGAATTATTAGAAATGGTGATTCTCTTGGTTGATATTGGAAGCCATGATGACGTTTATTAAAGGGTGCAATAAATTCTGAAGTTTCAGCTATGATATAAACAGGACTTACGCACTTTAAAGTAATTCTTTTTTGCCCATGAGTTCCGATCTAGTTCCTCTCCTGCCCAAAGTCACAATCGGCCGTCGCGCCGCTGCTTTCTGCATTGATGCGATCGCCGTTGGGCTACCCAGTTTGCTTCTTGGTACAAATCCGATCGTCCAAATCATCTTTTTTGTTATAATCTGGCTGATCTTGCGAGTACCCATCGTCAGGAAAAATAAAGGCCAAAGTCTCGGCCGCTGGGCTTTGGACATGAAAATTGTCGATCCCAGACTCGATCGCACTCCCGGCCTCCAAGAACTGTGCAAACGCGAGGCTGTGCTTGGTGGCTGTGCAGCCCTAGCCTTCCTAGGTATAGGGGGACTCACATCCACCAATGCCGCCGTTTTGTTACTCCTATTACCCCTGGCGATCGACTGTAGCGTTGCTTTCACCGACACCGCCCGGTTTCCCCAGGCATTTCACGATCGCCTCGGTGGTACGATCGTCGTCGGCACCCGCCGTGGCTACTCCCTAGACATCAAAGTCAAAAGATTGCTTGACCAAGTGCACAGCAATGTGAGAAGATAATAAATTGTGTTTAAATTAGTCGAAATTTATTTAGAATTATGGCTAAAGGCGTCCGCATCATAATTACTCTAGAGTGTACTGAGTGCCGAACTAATGCCAGCAAACGCTCAAAAGGCGTTTCTCGGTACACCACGACCAAAAACCGTCGGAACACGACGGCCAGACTAGAACTCAAAAAGTTCTGCCCCCATTGCAACAAGCATACTGGTCACAAAGAGATCAAGTAATCAGTGGTCAGTGGTCAGTGGTCAGTAGTCAGTGGTTATTTGTTATTTGTTATTTGTGAGGGTCTACCGATTACCAATTACCAATTACCAATTACCAATTACCGATTACCGATTACCGATTACCAATTACCAATTACCAATTACCAATTACCAAAGAACCATGACTTACTTTCGCCGGCGTGTATCGCCAATTAAACCAGGAGATCCGATCGACTACAAAGATGTCGATTTACTCAAAAAATACGTCACCGAACGGGGTAAAATCCTGCCTCGGCGGATTACAGGCTTGACAGCCAAACAACAACGAGACCTGACCAGAAGCATCAAACGAGCCAGAATTGTAGCTTTGATGCCCTTCGTCAACCAAGAAGGTTAATCGGATTTTGGATTTAAGATTTTAGATTTTGGACGGTCATAAAAACTAGGCAAAAGTAACGTTTTTTACGTGATTTAACCAGAAAAAATACAATTCTCCAAAATCTAAAATCCCCAAGTCGAAACCAGACAAGTAGCCCATGTAAAAATCTAAAATATAAATTATATAACTGGCAAGTGGAGAAGGGAACCTTAGTAGAATTTAGACTGCACGGCGACCGCCGTCTAGCCGTTGCCGATCGCCCAGACGGCAAAAAAAACTGGGTGGTGGTAGACGAAAACGGTCAACCGCACAGCATACCGCCGAAACAAATCACCTACGAAATTGCCGGAGAAACCTACAAACCCTCGGACATCCCAAAATTTCATCAAGAAGTAGAAGTTTACTCAGATCCATCCAGTCTCGAAGTAGCTTGGGAACTGCTAGTAGGGGACGGAGAAGCCGCGGACCCGGAATCCTTAGCAATGCTACTCTTTTCCGAAAAAACCCCTGCTCAGTGTTACGCAGCTTACTCTTTGTTGTCCACAGATAAATTGTATTTCAAGCAAAAGGGCGATCGCTACGAACCGCGTTCCGCAGCCCAAGTAGCAGAAATCAAACACCAGCAAGAAGTAGAACAGCAACGACATCAAGAAGCCCAAGGATTTTGGGATCGAGTCAAGCAGCGACTGGTCGGGGAAAGTGTAGACTGGGCAAATAGCGATCGCCATCGCCTCGATGCCCTAGAAAGATTTGCCACCCTGGGAGAAGAAGCAACACACCGCACCCCAGCCCTAGAAACATTAGCCAGCCTAGAACGTCCCGAAACACCGGAAGCAGCCTTTCAACTATTAGTCGATCTCGGCCTGTGGAGTCACCACGAAAACCTGTTTTTGCGGCGTAGCCAAATTCCCCTACACTTACCTGCCAAGGTGTTAGAAGAAGCTCAACGCTGCCTAGAAAATCTCCCAAGCGATGCCGACACCAGTCGTCTCGATTTAACTCACCTCAAGGTTTACACCATCGACGATGAAAGCACTACAGAAATAGACGACGGACTCAGCTTAGAATTCCTGGAAAACGGCCAGCAGCGCCTGTGGATACACATCGCCGATCCCACCCGCTTACTCTCCCCCGGAGACGAACTCGACCTCGAAGCCAGGAAGCGCACCACGACAGTTTATCTTCCCACAGGGATGATACCCATGTTTCCCCCAGAGTTGGCAACCGGGCCAATGAGCTTAATTCAAGGTAAAGAGTGCAGCGCTCTCAGCTTCAGCGTGATCTTAGATGAAACCGGTGCAGCCCAAGACTACAGCATTCACATCAGCACGGTGAAACCTACCTACCGCTTAACCTACGATGAGGTAGACGAGATGCTGGAGTTGGGAATCCCAGCAGAACCGGAAATAGCTGCACTAGCAGAAGCGGCAAAACTGCGGCAAAAATGGAGGGAAACCCAAGGTGCAATCAGCATTTTCATGCCCGAATCGGTCATCAAAGTCAAAGGCGAGGACATCAACATTTATGTCATCGATGACTCCACCGCCCGATTGCTAGTAGCTGAAATGATGATCCTCGCCGGCGAAGTGGCCGCCCGCTACGGTCAAACTCACGGCCTAGCCATACCCTATCGCCATCAGCCCCAGCCAGAACTCCCACCAGAGGAAGAACTTTTAGCTGTGCCGGCAGGCCCCGCCCGTGCTTGTGCTGTGCGCCGCTGTATGCCCCGCAGCGAAATGAATCTCACCCCTGGAAGACACTCTAGTTTGGGTTTGGAAGCATACACTCAAGTTACTTCTCCCATCCGTCGTTATACCGATTTACTGACTCATTTCCAAATTAAAGCTCATCTGCGGGGCGAACCCCAGCCTTTTTCTGCTGAAGAAATGCAGGACATTGTGATGTGTCTGGGTACAGCAGTCAGAGAAGCTTCTAGTGTTGAACGCCAAACCAATCGCTATTGGGGATTGGAATATTTGCGGCGCAACCCAGATCAAGTCTGGGAAGCTTTAATGTTGCGCTGGCTGAGGGAAGATAGCAATCTGGGATTGATTTTGTTGGAAGAGTTGGGTTTAGAATTAGCTATGCGCTTTGGTCGATCGGTCGAAATAGGCGATCGATTTGAAGTTAAAGTCACTCATTGCGATCCGCGATCGGATGTAATTCAATTCCAAGAAGTAATTCTGCAAGCAGCGCCCTAGGATTTGGAGTTTGGGATTTGGGCGGCGTAAAACAGTAGAAATTTCCATCGGATGAAGGGACGACTATAGCGTAAAAAACCTATTTTCTTTAGTTCTTCTGCGTAAGTCCTGATAGAGTAGGAAGTTAGTCAAAATTGCTACTGCTGACAGCAGCCGAGAAATCTCCCATCTCCAATCCCCAAATGCCGAATTCAATTAGCCAAGTTCAGCCACCCCTGGAATTTATCCCCCCAGCGTACAACCCCCTAATCGTCCAAGGCTGCCAACAAATACTCCCCTGGTGGCTGCGATTTCGGACAAATATTAGCGACTTTCAAGCGGAAAATGTCGAAACCCTCGCCGAACTGTTTCACCAATTTCAAAATCAAAAAGTTCGCTTCTTACTAGCCTTCCGCCACCCCAACTCAAACGATCCCTACTGTTTGGGACAATTGGTGTGGAAACTCGTACCCCAAGTGGCGCGCCAACAAGGGATTCCCCTGAAATTTCCCGTACATTCCCACTTTATCTACGATCGCGGAATTCCTCTGTGGGCTGGTTCGGGTGTCGGTTGGCTATACTCTCGGCTCGGTGGAACTCCCATCGTTCGCGGTAAGATCGATCGAGCTGGATTGCGATCGGCGCGCGATTTATTTGCTAACAGCCAATTTCCCATCGCCGCCGCTCCCGAAGGCGCCACCAACGGTCACAATGAAATAGTTAGCCCCCTCGAACCCGGTATTGCTCAAATGGGATTCTGGTGCGTTGAAGATTTACGAAAAGCCGGACGCCCGGAAAAAGTGGTAATTGTACCACTTGGTATTCAATACCGCTATGTCCAGCCACCTTGGGAACAACTAGAAAAACTTTTAACTCAGTTAGAAAATGATTGCGGATTAACAGCATTAGATAGTAACACTTTTGCCAATTTAGAGACGAATCATCCGAATTCCGAAATTCACCATCACAAATTTCAATATTTACGACTAATTCGATTGGGAAGTTATTTATTGTCAGTAATGGAACAGTTTTATCGGAGATTTTATCATCAAGATTTACCCCCACATCCCGATAAATCAATATCAGAACTGATGACGGAAATCACCAATAATGATTTGGACAATGAAGTGATTATCTCTAGATTAAAATCACTTTTAGATGTGGCTTTACAAGTGGCAGAACAGTATTTTAACTTGAAGCCAAAAGGCAGTTTGATCGACAGATGCCGCCGATTGGAACAAGCAGGATGGGACTATATTTATCGAGAAGATATCAAAGATATTGCAGCACTTTGTCCCTTAGAAAGAGGATTAGCCGATCGCCTAGCCGAAGAAGCCAGTCTCCGAATGTGGCACATGAGACTGGTAGAAAGCTTCGTGTCCGTTACGGGCAAATATGTACAAGAACAACTGACGGCAGAACGCCTCGCCGAAACAACTTTACTACTGTCCGACGTACTGGCTCGCATCAAAGGGGGAAATCCTTTCGGGCGACCGCATTTGGGGAAACAGCAAGTAACAATGACCGTGGGCGAACCGATATCCGTGGACGATCGCTGGGAGGGATATCAAACCAGTCGCAGAATAGCAGTTGCCGAACTCACTCAAGACTTGCAAGTAGCTTTAGAAGGGCTAATTCATTAGTCATTAGTCGTTAGTCAGTAGCGGTGCCGGCTCAGCTTCATCGAAGGGGTCTGTAGTCATTAAGCCTTCCTATAAGGACGGGGTTCGCAACCCAATTTCCTGATAAACTTTGGAAAGAGGTCTGAGCCACCCCTAAAAAATAAACCCTTGATAATAACCAAGAAAAATAAGCAATGAGTAACAAACCTATCAATTTGTCTAGTAACTCAATAAAAATAAAACTGCTGAATTATTTAGCCCAAGAATTGCTGACTCCCCTCACTTCAGTTAATGGGATGGCCAGTGTGTTGAACCAAGAAATTTATGGTCCCCTGACAAGTAAGCAAAAAGAATATATCGATGTAATCCAAGATAGTAGTCGGTCTTTGCGATCGCTAGTTGAAGAAATTTTAGGACTCGCAGAATTGGATGAATCCTGTTTCACCGTCAAGCGAACAGCAGTAGATATAGAAACTTTGTGCCAGCAGGTTGTGACTAACCTATCGCAACCGGCATCTAAAAGAGAGCAAGAAATTAACCTGTCTATCAGTCCAGGGCCCCGTATTTGGCTGGCAGACAAAGAAAAAGTTCAGCAAATGCTCCACCACTTAATTTTTAGCGTGATTCAATCTGCTGGGGCAGGTAGCGTAATTCGAGTACACGTTGTTCGCAAAGATGATGGCATCAATATGGGAGTTTGGGTGTTTCACCCTTGGTTGGGAGAAAGTTTGCCCCATGCTAAACTCTACTCCGACCACTTGTTAAAACTTGAATCGAGTCAAACTTCCCTAGGGAACTCCCACAGCCGAGAATTGGGAATTGAATCTCAATATTCGCCAGCAGTACAAGCTTCCCAGCCATTAAAGCTTTCTTTCTCTGAGTTGGCGACTTTGGTAGCGGAAAATGCCGCCGATACCACACCAGTGTTAGCTGGCTACGGGGATAGGGAGCGTTTGGGATTGCTGCTGTGCTGTCAGTTGGTGGAAATTCAAGGCGGTAAACTCTCAATTCAAGGAACGCCGGAATCTGGGTATCGCTATGTGCTTTCGCTTCCTTGCGTCAATGCTACTGATTTGTTGGAAAGGTAAAGTTAGTTGTGATTAGTTATTTGTTATTTCTGATTCTCATAACGAATAACGAATAACTAATAACCCATCACCAGGCATCCCCAATCACCAATAACCACTTCCTAATTTTAAATTGAAATGAATTCAGTTTGGCAAAAATTAACTCTAGCAAACTTCCCACTTTTACAATGGCAAAATGGAAGTTATTTATTGAATGTCGCCATTGGTAATGCGCGAAGTTGGCGGCAAAGTAGCTGGCTGATGCAATGGGCAGAACCACTGGGTTTTGTATTGCTGGCTTTGACGTTTGGTTTGGGCCCCTTTGTCAACAATGCCCTGGTGGGTGTGTTGATGGCTGCTGGCGCTGCCTTTTGGGTGCTGCTGACGGTTTCCGACGATCGCGCGATCGCCCTGACACCGATTCACCTGCTAGTATTCCTGTACTGGGGCATTGCTACCGTCGCCACCGCCATGTCCCCAGTGAAAGCAGCAGCTTTTACAGGCTGGACGAAGCTAACGCTGTATTTGCTGTTTTTTGCATTGATGGCTAGGATATTGCGATCGCCCCGTTGGCGATCGTGGTTAATCGCCGTGTTTTTGAACGTCTCTCTCATCGTCAGTTTCTACGGCGTGCGACAGTGGATTGATAAAGTGCCACCCCTAGCTACTTGGAACGACCCCACTTCTAGTCAAGCAAATGTCACGCGAGTTTACAGTTTTTTAGGAAATCCCAACTTGCTTGGTTCCTATCTGCTACCGGCAATTGCATTGAGTGCAGCAGCACTTTTTGTGTGGAAAGGATGGGGAACTAAAGCTTTGGCATTGACCATGTTAATCGTGAATTGCGCGTGTTTGCGCTACACCGACAGCCGTGGGGCTTGGATCGGTTTTGTAGCTTTACTGGTGGTGTTTTTAATCCTGCTGTGGTATTGGTATAGTCCTTTAATGCCTCGGTTCTGGCGGACTTTAGCCCTGCCGTTGGGGTTAGGAGGTTTAGCTGTGGCGTTAATTTTGGGAGTAGTTTTAGTACCATCCCTGCAAGAACGAGTGACGAGTATGTTTATCGGCCGCGGTGACAGCAGCAACAATTTTCGGATTAATGTTTGGACTGCGGTGATTGACATGATTCGCGATCGACCAATTCTCGGCATTGGTCCCGGTAACACTGCTTTTAATAAAGTTTATCCACTGTATATGAAGCCGAAATACACGGCTTTGAGTGCTTATTCGGTGCTTCTAGAAATAGCGGTAGAAACTGGTTTTATCGGTTTGACTTGTTTTCTGTGGCTGCTGACTGTCACCATCAATCAAGGTTTGTTGCAGATCAAAAATCTGCGGGATGCACAATTTCAGCAGCTTAACTCCCAGGAAGAATCCCCAAGTCCCACATCTAATCAGGGGTTTTGGTTGATAGCGGCGATCGCCACTTTAGTCGGCATGATGGCCCACGGCTTTTTCGATACAGTTTGGTATCGACCGGAAGTGAATATGCTGTGGTGGTTGATGGTAGCGATTATTGCCAGTTTTTACAGAAATTCCCCGCAGCCAGATTCAGTCTTGACTACCGAAGAATAAAAGGATTATGTATAGCAATGCCCCGTGGCATTGCTGTCAACTTTCAAAGTGATGACCTGCCAGATTTCCTGATAGTAACCGACCTTCTTTCTATGTGGGTTATATCAATTCCGGTTGTATCGGAATGATTTAACCGCGAAGGCGCTAAGGACGCGAAGGAAGAGAAGAGAGAGTTTAATAATTCCAATGAAGAGAGGATTTGATATTACTATAGCAATCCTAAATCATTTGTGAATTTCTTGCTCCCTCCCCGCGAGTTCGGGGAGGGTTGGGGTGGGGTAAAAAACTTGCGACTCATTTAGGATTGCTATATCAGGAAATCAATTTTTTTATTGATCCACCGATGAATCCGTAGGCTTGTATCCCGGCTGTTTTCGCTCATCTAAACCCGAATCCCTCAGCGAAATTACACTTCTTTGAGTGGGTGACAATCGATCGCCCCCTCGACTCCTACCCCCAGACAGCGGCGATTTTCGAGTTAAAGTTTTCCAAGCAGCCTTAACCCCAGTCACCAGGCTACGAGTTGTAACTTGGACATTGTGCGCTTGCTTTTTGGCAGTACCAAGACTGCGATCGACTTGCTTGACAACTTCCCCCGCACTTTGCACCCCTTCACTAACATCATCCGTCAATTCGCTAATTTCCAGCCCGGTTAACCTAATGGCATCCAAAGTCGGCGGAAATTCACGACAAAGGGTATCAGCGAGCTTTTCCACGCTGTGCGCAGCCCGCGTCAAGGCTTGCACCGCAGGTATGAGAGTCACTAACACAGCCGTTAAACTGACTGCGACTAGCAAAATCGAAAGTCCTAACCAAAAGATGGGTTCGCGCACTGGAATCTCGGATTGGGGGTTGGGGAATTTATATGTGGGTCTAATTTTACTTGATTGTGTGGATCAGTCCCAAAGGTAGTCCCGAACAGTTGTGGAATTAGCGGTGCTCCGGGGGCGAGGTAGTCGTGGCGACTTCAGTTTCAGACAGTGTTTGGCGTTCCCGTTGAGTCGCCTCCAAACCGGCGGCGATCGCCTCTTTAAGTCTAATCAAAGTTTCGTCCCAATGGAGCAGTGCCGATTCCGAAAGTCGATCGGCTTGCAATTGTACGCTAGTTGATAAATCTTCGGCCAACTCCGGCAAAGCATCCGCCGATTTTTTCAAAATCTGCCGCGTCTGCTTGCCCGTTCTCGGTGCCATCAGCAAGCCCGTCAGAGCCCCGATGGCCGAACCCACCAGCAAACCACCAATAAATAATCCTGAACGTTTATTTGACATTGCGATCGCGACCTCCCAAAGTATACTTTTACCAGCTACAAATATAATAATTTCCGATTACCTTAATGGTCGATCGCGCCGCCGCCAAAGCATTCGCCCCAAACCTAGCAATCCCAAAAGTTGCTGAAGTTGTTGAAGTTGCCATTCCAGTTGTTGATAATTGCGCCGCAACTGGTGAGCACCTTGTTGCTTTCTAGCAAAGAAATTCGGTGATTTGGCAAGGACATTGGTGCTACAGCGCTCCAGGGCGGTGATTCTCGCTTCACAAAGTGCGATCGTCCTACCCATTCGCCATATTTTCCAAGCTATATAAAAGCCAACCAGAGATATGAATACATTGATGATTATGACAGCAGCCAGCATTTTTCACCTGTTTTTAACTAGCCCATTTACCTTTTGGTAACAGAGAAGATACCCGCCCCACAATAATTTTTTCGAGATTGTGGAACAGGCATCTTGCCTGTTGACAAAAATCAGCCTCAATCTGAGCTTAAATTTTTTAAACTTGAGACATTGCAGGCAAACAAACCTTTGTACCGCCCAAACCGCAATAGCCGTTAGGGTTTTTAGCCAGATACTGCTGATGATAGCTTTCTGCGTAATAAAACTCAGGAGCGTCAATAATCTCAGTAGTAATATTGCCGTAACCTGCTGCCTTGAGAGCTTGCTGGTAAGCATCCCGCGATGCTTCGGCTAGCTGCTTTTGGGTAGCTGAATAAGTGTAAATTCCCGATCGATACTGAGTGCCCGAATCATTTCCCTGACGCATTCCTTGAGTCGGATTGTGACTTTCCCAAAAAACTTTGAGCAGCGTTTCGTAACTAACTTTTTGGGGGTCGAACACAACCAGAACCACTTCATTGTGTCCCGTCATCCCGCTACAAACCTCGTTGTAAGTAGGATTTGGAGTAATCCCAGCCGCATAACCAACGGCGGTTGAAAAAACTCCATCTTGCTGCCAAAACTTGCGTTCGGCTCCCCAAAAACAGCCCAGACCAAACATAGCAGTTTCCATGCCGTTGGGAAAAGGAGGTTTGAGCGGATTGCCGTTAACAAAGTGAGTTGCCGGTACCGGCATCGACTCTGCCCGTCCCGGCAATGCGTCCTGGGAAGAGGGCAGGCTCGACTTTTTGCCAAATCCAAATAGCACCATAGGTTTGTGAGGGGGATCTCTGATAAACATCTTTACCTTACTTAGTTATATCAGATGTACAGTTAAAATAGTGGCACTGTCGAAGTTAAAAGCGATCGCCTATAAGCTAACTTTAACTTTCGTTTTTTTAACAAGTGACATCTATCACTAAAAAAGCGGTAATAGATCGCATTAAGCCTGTGCGATATATCACCTAAAAATGTAAAATTTATCACATTTTTTTGATGTATTAATCACACGTATTTAATTCAAAATCTGCGATTATCATAAATATCAAGTTATTTTTTGATTCAGGATCGGTTCTTAGGAGTGTATCAAAATGCTTTTAACCTCAGCGACTAAACCATTGAAATCTAATCCCTTTATTACTTACCGCGATCCCATGACAGGCAAGTGGGTAGTGGTAAATCAGAATTTACCGATAGCAGCGTCCAACTCCAACACAGTTGCAGCTTAACTGGTAAAAATAATTGTCAATCATCTAGAATAACGAAAAAATTGAAAATGAATACTAAATCTAGAACCCCAACTTATGCAAGGAGTTGGGGTTTTAGATGTTTTGCGACTACTATAATAAGCATTAAAATATTTCTTCCCAGTTGGTAGTGAAGACTTTAGTCGGGAGCATCTCGATTTTGCATAGGCGAAGCATGACCGCTGTAAATCTCTGGTTATCACTAATAAATTGTCTGCGGTCATGCTTCGCCCCTACGAATATATTTGCACTCATTGAGATGCACCCCTTTAGTCCTCACTACCAACCAATTTATAACACCTCTCGTCCCAAATAGGATTGGAGGACTTCCGGCACTTTTACAGTCCCGTCTGGCTGCTGATAATTCTCCAAAATTGCCGCCATTGTACGGCCCACAGCTAAACCCGAACCGTTGAGCGCGTGCACGAATTGAGTGCCTTTTTTGCCCGCTTCTTTAAAGCGAATATTTGCTCGCCGTGCCTGAAAATCTGCGACATTGGAACAACTGGAAATCTCCCGGTATTTGCCGGCATTCGGCAGCCACACCTCTAAATCATAGGTTTTTGCCGCCGCGAAACCTAAATCGCCTGTACATAGTTCGATCGTCCGATAAGGCAACTTCAGCGCCTGCAAAACTCCTTCGGCATCCTGCACTAACTTTTCGTGTTCCTCCGGGGATGTACTCGGATGTACCAGTTTCACTAATTCAACTTTATTAAATTGGTGCAATCGAATTAATCCCCTCGTATCTTTGCCATAACTGCCGGCTTCCCTCCGAAAACAAGGAGTGAAGGAACAGTGATGAATTGGCAACTGTTCTGCTGTCAAGATTTCACCTCGATACAGATTGACAACCGGAACTTCGGAAGTCGGAATTAGCCACAAATCGTCTTGGTCGCATTTAAAACTTTCTTCGGCAAATTTGGGTAATTGACCTGTTGCTGTGAGAGATTCAGTGTTGACTAAAAATGGGGGAATTACTTCTACATAACCAGCTTTTGTGTGCCTATCGAGCATGAATTGAATAATCGCTCTTTCTAGGGCTGCGCCTGCTCCAATTAAGCTGACAAAGCGAGGTTGAGAGATTTTGACAGCGCGTTCAAAGTTGAGTATTCCTAATTTTTCGCCGATTTCCCAGTGCGGCAAAATCCCCGTATTTTGGGGAATGTATTCGTCTCCCCAGCGCCGTATTTCGATGTTTTCATCTTCATTTTTGCCAATGGGGGTTGACGAACTGGGCAAGTTCGGCAACGGCAATAATAGAGCTTCTATTTGAGCTTTTAGGTCTTTTTCCTGTGCTTGCAGTTCGTTGGACTCTGTTCCCACTGCATTGCCTTCTGCTTGCAATGCTTGAACTTCGGGAGATTCTAGGGTTAAACCCGATTTTCTTTTTTGACCGATGAGTTTGGCAATTTCGTTGCTGCGGGCTTGCAGTTGCGATCGCTTCCCTTCCAACTCTCGCTGCTGCTTGTCTAGTTGCACGATGGGCTCGATTTCATAGTTGCCTCCGCGAGTGTTGAGGCTTTCTTGGACAGCTTGGGGATTTTCTCGGATTAATTTTAGGTCTAGCACAGATTTATTCTAAATCTTCAATTCTAAATTAGCAACAACAGAACTAGGGCAAATACAAGTTTTATCAATATTTTTTCGGGTTAACTATAACTTATTCTCATTGATTTTTGGTTGGTGGTGTCACCAATGAGGGGTTATACCCCACAAAGGGTGCTATACTGGAAACATATTAGTAGATGCACCCTGATATTTTTCTACCCCAGCCAGCAATGGCCGGGTTTTTTGTGTCTGTGGACAGTTGACCGTAGACTGTTAAGTGTTGATATCAATTCCGGTTGTATCGGAATGATTTAACCGCGAAGGCGCGAAGTACGCGAAGGCAGAGAGGAGAGAGTTTAATACAGGACGATGAAGAGATGATTTTATATGACTCTTCGACGAAGCTGAACTCGCAAGCGGGCGCAGCATTTGACTGTTGTCCACTGATAATCATAGAAGATGCGATCGCCAAATTATCTATTCTGCTTCCTAGAAATATTCTCCAGCGAAGGTGGGATTCAATCCTATGTTAAAGACATTCTGAAAGCTTACTTGTCTGTTAGCGCCGGGACAAATTCTCCGCCAACAGCGGAAGTTTTTTTATTGCGAGATTCCCCAAATTGCCACAATCCCTTCGAGTCAAAAAATCTCAAGTTTTCTTACCTCAAAACTGAGCCACTTTGGTTTGGCCGTCTGAATTTTGCAGCTAAAATACTGATTAACTTAGTTCAAAAACGCCCTGAACGAGTTTTCTGCGGTCACATTAACCTCGCACCGCTGATTCAAAATTTGTGCGAACCTTTAGGAATTCCTTACACGATTTTAACTTATGGCAAGGAAGTTTGGGAAACACTGCCACCTAAATATCAAATAGCGATGAGCAAAGCTGATAGTATTTGGACTATTAGCAGGTATACCCGCGATCGCACTTGCTACAATAATCACTTAAGTCCTGAAAAATTTCACCTAGTCTCTTGTATAGTCGATGAAAATTTATTTGCGATCGGTCCCAAATCGGAGGATTTATTGGTAAAATACAATCTGAGTGGTGCTAAAGTATTGATGACTGTCGCCAGATTGCGATCGACGGATACTTACAAAGGTGTAGATATCACAATTAAAGCTTTGCCACAAATAGCGCTAACTTTCCCCAATGTGAAATACTTAGTGATTGGACGCGGAGACGATGAATCGAGATTAGCCAAAATTGCAGCAGATTTGGGAGTTGCTGAAAGAGTAATATTTGCGGGTTTTGTACCCACGGAAAATTTAGCGTCACATTACCGACTTGCTGATGCTTACGTGATGCCTTCTTGGGAAGGATTTGGTATAGTTTACTTGGAAGCACTTGCTTGCGGAATACCCGTACTGGCGGGAGATGCCGACGGTTCAGCCGAGCCGCTGCAAGATGGTAAACTGGGATGGCGAGTTCCTCACCGCAATCCAGGCGCAGTAGCAGTTGCTTGTATAGAAATGCTTCAGGGGGAGGATAAAAGGTGCGATCGCCACTGGTTGAGGGAACAAACCATAGTAGAGTTTAGTTTTGGAGCCCTTTGTCAATCGATAGCAAAGATTTTTAATATATTTGGGCCAGATTGAGTGGCGTCAGAATACCTAGAACCCCGCAGCACTTTCAGAAGTCGGGGATCTAACAGAATATAATAGTCGTTTAGGGATGTACAATGGAAAGATTAACTCCAAGACGACTGAGAATTTATTGGTTAGGATAGAACTATGCCTACCTGCAAAGACACCCAAGGAGACCATCGTGAACCAAGGCACCCCCAAAATTTCTTTAAAGCTACCCGCTATTAGCAATTGGCTGATACTCTTGGGAATCGCGTGGCTGTTTGCGTCACTGGGTTTGGGTTGGGTAGTTAAATCGATTTTTATTTTAGTAGGTTTTTTGCTACTTACACCTGTGGTTGCTTTTTTTGGTCTCCAGTGGTGGCTGAAACGCAACTTGGTTGAAGGTAAATGTCCCGTCTGTGGGAATGAATTTACAGCGTTAAATCAAACTCAGTGTCAGTGTGCCAACTGCGGTGAACCTTTGAAGGTAGAACAAGGTCATTTTAGTAGGTTGACACCGCCCGGTACGATCGATGTTACCGCAGTTGAAGTGTCAGCCGTGCAACAGTTGGAAGAATAGTTAAAACAACAAATTTTACTTTTCCAAACGGACTGCGTACCACTGCAAAAACTTTCCAGGACCAACATCTAATTCACAATAAGTATTAATTAAATACTTGGCTTGCTGTTCCACAGAAGATATTTTTTGGACATCAGGGGGCAATTCTTCCTGGGAAGATGCTAAAATAGCTGTGAGCTTTTCTAATAATTCCGCAACAGTCAAAAACTGCTCTGGCTGATTTGTTTCTAGCACTACAAACGTATCTTCATCATACAGTGACATAGTTTCAGAGGTTGAGGTTACTTATTTCTAAAGTTTTGTGGAATTAAGCGATCGAACTATAAAGTCTTATTGAGAGCGGCAAGGCCCAAGGGTTCGATCGTGTTACAATTAAGCACCGTCAGAATTCCTATCGGATTACCGTTATTAACTTAGTTGTTAACAGAGCCGATCCAGCACTTCTGAGGAAATTTGTCAAGTGCAAATTTGTCAAGTGTCAAATTGTCAAGAAATATTCGATCGATCCTTATCTAATTATAACGGATACTATACATTCCATGACTACATCTTCCACTTCAGCGCCAGTGGCGCGCAAACCCTCTAAATCCGAAGGCCTCAAAGAACGGAGCAACTATTTACGAGAACCAGTTGCGACAGAATTGTTGCAAGAAACAACCCACTTCACCGAAGACGGGATTCAGATTCTCAAATTTCACGGCTCCTACCAGCAAGACAACCGCGACAATCGAGTTAAAGGCCAAGAAAAAGACTATCAGTTCATGCTGCGCACCCGCAATCCAGGCGGTTTCGTGCCCCCGCAGCTATACCTCACCCTCGACAAGCTATCGGAAGAATACGGCAACCACACCCTCCGTGTCACCACACGCCAAGGCTTCCAAATACACGGCGTGCTCAAGAAAAATCTTAAAGCAGTGTTTTCCTCAATTATTAAAAATATGGGGTCAACCTTGGGAGCTTGCGGCGACTTGAACCGCAACGTTATGGCACCGCCAGCACCGTACAAAAATCGGCCAGAATACCAGTATGCACTGCAATACGCTAATAATGTGGCCGATTTGCTGACACCGCAAACAGGAGCTTATTACGAAATTTGGCTGGATGGGGAAAAGGCTGTGAGTGCTGAAGAAGACCCCGCAGTGAAAGCAGCCAGACAGTCAAATGGCAATGGTACAATATTTCACGACGATCGCGAAGAACCGATTTACGGCCAGCACTATATGCCGCGGAAGTTCAAATGTTCCGTGACAGTACCGGGAGATAATTCCGTTGACTTGTACTCTCAGGATTTGAGCTTAGTAGTATTTACCAATGAAGCTGGGGAGTTGGAAGGTTTTAACGTGTTTGCTGGTGGTGGTTTGGGCCGCACTCACAATAAAGAAGAGACTTTTGCGCGAGTTGCTGATGAGATTTGCTATGTTGCCAAGGATGATGTTTACAATTTGGTCAAGGCAATTGTAGCAACTCAAAGAGATTTTGGCGATCGCACAGACAGAAGACACGCCCGACTGAAATACCTGATTAACGACAAAGGTGTAAAGTGGTTCCAGGAAAAAGTAGCCGAATATTTTGGCAAGCCACTAGAACAGTTTAAACCCTTGCCAGAATGGAAGTATTTCGATTTCTTGGGTTGGCACGAACAAGGAGACGGTAAACTGTTTGTGGGCATTTCTGTAGAAAATGGCCGGATTAAAGATGAAGGTTCATTTCAGCTAAAAACCGCTTTGCGGGAAATCGTGCAGAAACATAACTTGCCGATGTTGGTGACACCGCACCAAAACGTGCTGATTTACGATATTTCACCAGATATCAAACAGGAAATTCAGGGAATTCTATCACGCTGTGGGATTCAGGGAGAAACTGCGATCGACCCCTTAGTCCGCTATGCTATGGCTTGTCCTGCGATGCCGACTTGCGGGTTAGCGATTACCGAATCAGAGCGCGTGATACCGAGCATTTTAGAGCGAATTCGGGCGCTGTTGACCAAAGTCGGCTTAGAAAACGAACATTTTGTAGTCCGAATGACTGGTTGCCCCAATGGATGCGCCCGCCCTTATATGGCAGAATTGGGGTTTGTCGGGAGCTCGCCGGAATCTTACCAGATTTGGCTAGGCGGTTCTCCTGAACAAACGAGGCTGGCAAAACCAATTGAGGAAAAGCTGCACGTCAACGACTTTGAAGCTTTTCTAGAGCCAATTTTTGTTTATTTTAAGCAAAAACAGCAACAAAGTGAGAGTTTTGGCAATTTTTGCGATCGCGTCGGGTTAGAATCTATCCGTCAATTTATAACCAACTACCAATCTGCTGACTCGATGACAACTGAGATTAATGAATTAGAAGTTACGTCTAGTAACGAAAATGAGAACGAAACAGCCGCGGCTACTGGTAAAGTCCGTCGCCGAATTAGTGTTCGCGATGAAATTTACAACGAGCTCAAAGAAGAAGCAGCCCGTCAGGGTAAGCCAATCACGCAGCTAGCGACAGAAGCAATTTCAAATTATTTGAACAAGATTAAGGAGGAAGCATAAGGAAATTTTCGATAGTCTTCAATAGACCTCTGAAACAAGTAGTATAAAGGCAAAGCATTGGCATAAAAAAACCTTGAATTTCTCCAATAATTCCCGTGGTTATAAATGCTTTGCCTTTCTCCTCTCTTCCTCTGCGTTCTCTGCGCTCTCTGCGGTTAAATAAAAAAAATATAATCAAAAACGAGCAATCAAAAATTAAATGGCTCAATTACAAAGATTAGCAATTAATGCCGCCAAAATTTCCGACAAATCGATAGACTTAAACGCCGAACAACAACATTATTTACATCGCGTACTCAGGTTACAAACAGGCGATAAATTTATTGCAATGGACGGAAGAGGGCATTGGTGGCTAGCAGTCCTAGAAGCCCAGGAAACAGGGTTAATTGCGTCGATAATAGAAGAAATCCCGGTTGACAAGGAACTTGCCGTCGAGGTGAGTTTGATGGCTGCCTTGCCCAAAGGAAACGGGTTTGACGAGGTTGTCAGACAGGCCACAGAGTTAGGTGTGGCAAGCATTGTACCGGTGACTAGCGATCGCACTTTGCTGAAACCGAGCAGTCAAAAGGTCGATCGGTGGAAGCGGATTGCTGCGGAGGCGGCGGAACAGTCGGAACGTCAATTTGTGCCGAGTATTTTTGAGCCTGTTTCGTTTGATTTGGCGGTGAAAGATTGCGGTCAAAAATATCGATATATTTGTGTGGCTCGTGGGGATAATCGGCATTTGTGGGATTGTTTGATGGATTTAGAACCCCCCCAACCCCCCTTGGTAAGGGGGGAGCCAGGATTAGAACCCCCCCAGCCCCCCTTGGTAAGGGGGGAGCCAGGATTAGAACCCCCTCAACCCCCCTTGGTGAGGGGGGAGCCAGGATTAGAACCCCCTCAACCCCCCTTGGTGAGGGGGGAGCCAGGATTAGAACCCCCTCAACCCCCCTTGGTAAGGGGGGAGCGAGGATTAGAACCCCCCCAGCCCCCCTTGGTAAGGGGGGAGCAAGAATTCGATTCCGCCTTTGTAGGGGCGGTGCCCCCGTGCCCGCCCCCTGGGAGAGAATTATCGATTGTCATAGCAATTGGCCCGGAGGGTGGATGGACTGAGGGTGAGGTGAAAATGGCGATCGAGTTTGGTTTTGAGCCTGTTTCTTTGGGGAGTAGAATTCTCAGAGCAGTCACTGCTCCAATTGTCGCTTTATCTTTAGTTGGAACGATATTTGAAAAATCTTAATATATCGAAAAAAATCAAGATACTTGCTTGGTTTGGCAATCGCAGGTAAAATGTAAATGAGTAACTATCGCAGGAGTAATATGTTACAGTCAATAGAAGGCATATATCGAAATGGCAAAATAGAGTTATTGGAAATGCCGGCAGACATAGAAGAAGCACAAGTTATTGTTACTTTTCTGCCCAAATCAGGGTTGATAGACTTACCATCTCGCGGTATCGATCGGGAACAAGCCTCAGATTTAAGGTTGCGGCTGACGAGATTTGCTCCTGATTGGGAACGACCGGAAATGGATGCTTACGATGCCTTATCATCGCGGTGATATCGTCCTGGTTTTGTTTCCCAATGCAGACTTGCGTACTGCGAAACGTCGTCCTGCTTTGATAATTCAAGCTAATAATCTGGGGACTGGTTTTGGACAAACAATTACGGCAATGATTACTAGCAATTTAGTGCGTTCGGGACACCCAAGTCGCGTTTTTGTTTCCTTAGCAACAGCGGAAGGAAAACAAACAGGACTTTTAGCTGATTCGGTAATTATGACGGACAATCTTGTGACGCTTCTCGAAGTAGAAATAGATCGCAAAATAGGTGTTTTTTCAGATATGATGGCCGTAGATGCTGCTCTCAAGCACACTTTAGCAATCTGAAAAAGAGGGCGAATTGAATTCAGTAAATATGAAAACAAATTTTAAATTAATCAGGTCTACTCTGTATGCTGTTAAGAGAAAATATCAGATAGGTGAGTTGACTAGCAATCAAAAAAGAGTCTAGAAACATAAGAATTATTAACTTCTCTCTGCTCTCTCTGTGTTCTCTGCGTCCTCTGTGGTTAAATAATTCCGAATTATCCATTGCAAAACCACCAAAAATTCATAAAATAGGTAAAGTGAGAACCAATGAAAATAGATTTGAAGAAAGGTCGATCGCACTTTTGGTCGTTAGCAAAGCCCTCGAAGAGGATCGCACTTTTAGCAATAGTCGGTACAACATCAGTTTTGGCACAATCTGGACATTCTGCGATCGCTCAACAACTTAATTGCGATCGGCCTCAAGGAGATGTAGAAGTCAGAGCCTGTATTCGGTTGAGGTATGAACTCGCAGACAAGCAACTGAATGATGTTTACAAACAACTGATTGCTAAGTTGAATGGGGAAGAGAAAGCCCTACTTGCAGAAGCACAATTAGGATGGATTAAAGTGCGAGATAATAGCTGCGAATTTGAAGTGTATAGGAATCGTGGGGGTACGGGTTATCGAGGTTTTTTGAATGAGTGTTTGGAGCGATCGACTAAACAGCGCACGGCCGAATTAGAGAAATATTTACAGAGATAAAGGAGGAATAGCAATCGATGCTAAAGTTAAACAATCTCACCAAGTTTGTCACATTACTAATCGGCACAATTGTCATTTTTGCGGTTTGGGTAACATCTGTCAATGCTCAAGCGCAACTCACAGAGCGATCGCAACTAGCGCTTAATGGTATTGGTCCGATCCGAGTAGGAATGACCGTTGATGAAGCCTCAAAATCTGCTGGAATTAGATTAATTAGAAGTGGGAGTGGTGGTGGTGACGAATATGAATGTTCCTACGTTCACCCACAGGTCGAACCAAAAGAAATTGCCTTTATGGTAGTAAAAGGTCGTATTGCTAGAGTAGATATTAACAACAAGCGCATGACCACCCTTACAGGAGCTAAAATCGGGCATACTCAAGAGCAAATTATTAAGCTGTATCCAGGACAAATTAAAGTAACTCCACATCATTATATTAGCGCTCCACCTCAAAATGGTAAATATTTAACTTTTGTCCCCAAAGATGCGGCTGACAAAAACTACCGGCTCGTTTTTGAGACTAGCAAAAATCGTGTAGATCGCTTCCGTTCAGGGAAACTTCCTGAAGTTGAGTATATAGAAGGCTGTTCCTAATCAGAAAAGTAATTTTTTGGGGAATTTTAGTTCAAACAAAAAGGGAAAATTATGAAAATGCGATCGCCCATAATCATCACCATCATCACAGCAATCCTAGCCGCTGCCTGCATCCCAGCAGTTTTCGCCCAGCGAACGCCATCAGCCAATGAAATCTACATTGATAAAGATTGCCGCCGAAACCAGCAACTACAATTTGACAAATTCACTGTATTCAATCAAAATGAGTTCACAGCTAACGGTCAAAAATATTGGTTTTACGCAGCCCGCTATCAAGACGGAGCAGTTCTTTTCTGTATTTCACAACCCAATTTTAACCAGCCAAAAGTTTTAAATGCAGAAAAAATACAAAGACAATTTATTGACAAAGTAGTCCGAGATGTCAACAACAAAACAGCCTTTATCATCGCAGTCAGAGGCGGAAACGGTTTGGATACACCCGTGACAAATTATGGCTTAGATTTGAGCAATCCCGATCGCCCAAAACTCACCTCTCTCTCCCTCCTCCAGCAGCGAGAAACCTTAAAAGAAGGCGAATCCCGCGAATACACATTTCCAGGAAGTGCAGGTCAACCGATCGCGATCGACCTCAAAAGCAGAGCATTCGACCACAACATAACACTGTTCGACAGCAGCGGCAAAAAGATTGCCGAAAAAACAGGCAACTCCCAGAATCGCAGAGAGTCTCAAATCACCCTAAAATTGCCTAGTAACGGCACTTATAAAATAGTTGTTAAAGGAGGCGATCGCACTAGCAAAGGTACTTACACATTAAGCGTTAATTCCAATCAACTTTAATAGAACTGACGCACGGGTGGCCAGAAACCGGGTTTTTTTGCATTATACTTCGTTACAGCCCACAAAAGCCACAAAAAACCCGGTTTCTTTGGTTCTGATGGGTAACTCCTGTTTAACAAACATCCGCCCCTATATTACAGTTTTTGAATTCGACTGCTTTTGATAACCCGATCGACAGTCACGTCTAATTCGGGAAAAGTTGGAGAAATAATGCGATCGCAGTCTGTAAACCCTTGAACCTGATAACTCCCTTCCACTAAATGGTAAACAAAAATGGTAGGCACTTTCGGATTACCCAGATAATATCTAGATGCGATCGCCAAATAATCCACAATCCAATATTCACAAATACCCAGCCGTTGATATTCATCGAACTTATCAACGTAATCATCTTCCCAGTTTGTTGAAACCACCTCAACCGCTAACTGAATCGGTTCCCTTAAAGCACCATAAGCTAATACATTACTATTCCACAACAAGCCACTTACAACCCCAACATCAGGATTTCTACCTTGTTCTTGTCCCCCAGCCGTTACAGTTCTAATTCGGATGTCCTTATCAAGGATGTAGTCAAGTCCTAAACGTTCATTTTCTCTATCAAAACACTTGACTAGATAGCGCGCTACATTTTTATGAGCTCTTGTTGCGTCCACCTCGACAATTTTTCCGTTTACAAGTTCGTAGATGCCATAACCGTCGGGATACTGTTCTAGGAAATCCTCAAAAGTAAGTTTAACTGCTGTTTGCACCATAACTAAAAGTTGTTTTATTTGGTGTTAATTTTCATCATTTTTAACTCAACTTCAACCAATCGCTAAGCAAACTCAAAAACAGGTGTTTCAATCACCCTAATAGGCTTTCTATCTTCCCAAATCATCTTCTGCAACTGTTCCACAGTTTCAGGTAAAAAAAATCGCTCTCCCGTTTCCAAACACACTCTAGCAGGAACATTTTCAATAATAATAAACTTACCATGGATTTCCAGCGTGTAAGTTACCTTTTGTTCCACCATCGTTTCTTGCAAAATGTCATTGTTCATTTTGATTTATCCTCAACTTAAAATCCATCCAAATTTTCCTATCGGGTTCGTATAAAGTAATAATTTTTACCAAAGGACGAGATGGATAACTGCACTGAACGTGCAAAGGTCTATTGGTATACGAATATATTTGCCAAACACAGATGCACCCGTCAAGAACAGGCAGGATGCTTGTTACACAATAATTATGGGAGAGGTCTAATAGTTTCATATAATATCCATAATTTAACATATCAAAGCAAAAATTGTTAACCACTGGCGGAATCAACCAAACATCAGTCAACATATAAAAGACGCCATTCCCCCAACCACCATGACAGACATCCACCAAATCGTCACCGCCCTAGAAGACAAAGAATACAAACAAGCTGCCCAACTCATCAAACAACTTCAAACAGAATCCCCCGAAAATCCCTGGGTGAAATACTACATAGCCCGTTACTACGAACTCACCAATAACCCCAAAAAAGCCGAAACCACCTACAAACAAATACTCCGCGACATCACCAATCCCAAAATCATCTCCCAAGCCCGTCAAGGGATTCAACGGATTGAAACCGCAGCACAAGATAGACTCCAAGAAGCCATAGAAACCGCCAAAAACGACCCCAGCAACCTCGAACCAGCACTCCTGATCCTGGAAGCCGTCACCCCCGAAGACAAACCCGCAGCCATCCAAAATATCAGCAGAATCTTTCAAACCGACACCTATACAACTCGGATGCAAGTTCAAAGCCGCGGCTGGAGACTGTATAAAACCGGCCCCATCGCCGAACTCCAAATCTACGGCGAAGAACTCCTCAACGCCGGAATCCCCGTATTCTGGGGAACCCTAGCCGATATTCAAAAAATCCAAATCTTTCGAGTTCAACACTTCCAATCCCTGTCTCCCCCCGTCGTGGTTTGTAAAGATACACTGGATAGACTAGGTGCGATCGAATTTAACTGGTCAGAAATCAGCCAAAGAGTAGAAGGATTATTACCCATGTTTATGGAAATCATGGACTACTCACCCCATCGCAGAACCGACCAATTTCGCCACAAAGAAATCACCCAAGATTACGCTCAAATCTGCGATTTACACATCCCTAGTCGCCACTGTATTCTCCGAATTTGCGACCAAAGTTACGAATTTCAACAAGGAATTGACTTTACCCAAATTTCAGCAGATATTCCCGCTTCAGCCCCCAAAAAACCCAAATCTGGTTCCCAAAAACCTCGACAAATCCCTCAAAGTACCACCAGAATCAACTGGAATCACTTACTAGAAATACTTGACCAACAGCTTGATGTGACAGTGTGGTCAGAATTTACTCCCTTTGCCGAGACAGTTCTGGATTACACTCATATGTTAAGCAACATCGAATCTTATGTAGAGGTCGATCGCAAATCAGAAACCCCTTGGGATGCAGCTTTCCAGCTATACAGCGGATTAGCCTTCCTGAAAAACCTAGGAAATAGGTAATAGTAATAAAAAGTTAAATATTAAAAATCACAAACACCAGTGTTAAATTTTTAATATTAGTATTTGCAATTTTCCAATATCCTATTACCTATTACCTATTACCTATAGCAATCCTAAATCATTTGTGAATTTCTTACTCCCTCCCCTTCATAAGGGGAGGGTTGGGGTGGGGTAAAAAACTTTACGACTCATTTAGGACTGCTATATTACCTACTTGGTTTTTACCTGACGAGCCATTTCCCGGAAATTATTCATGCTGGGTCCAGGAGTCCTACGGCTGGTATTTGGTGTTGGCATTAAATTATTAGGAGCAAAGGTCAGAGTCGGTTCGCTAGAACTCGGTACTTTTCCGTTAGTTGCTGTTGCTGTGGCTACTTTCACAGGTTCTTTTTCTGGCTGAGGCTTTTTGGCTGTTTCTGTCTTAGCTTTCTTGGCGGGTTCCGATTTGGGATCACTCGCTTTTGCTACTGCTGGGACTGCGACTACTGGTTCAGGCTGTTTAGCAGCAGCAAGCTCAACTTTCGGTGACTCCTTCCCATCAGAGTTTCCCAAATCTAGAAAATATTCAGACTTTTTGAAGCCCAACAATCCGCCGATAAACCCGAAAATAGCGCCGAAGAAATTTTTGATAAAACCAAACATTAGATTTACTCCTTTTGTTTTTTTAGAGAAATTTGTACCAGCTTTTGAAATACTCACGCCCGCTAAAGCAGCAGTGATTCTTGACGCTTCATTGGGTTCTGCTAACCGTTGCTAGTCTGACAATCCCTCTGCGCCCATTTAGAGTCGTGGCGATTCCCCATCCCGACTTGTTCTATATTTCTAGCAGCATTGTCAACAAAGTTAGACTACGAGGTAAAGAAACCTTTGTCTATATTTATTCATCAAAATTTACATTTAGTGAGTAAAAACACCGATACTATAGTAATTTTTACTCAGTAATAGTAGTCTGAGCTTTGCACTTATTTACGATTATCTCAGAATTGATGACAGATTTCCGACTTAACTCGATCCGATTGGCCATCTGTCCCACTAGGGGTCAAACTCCCTAGGTGAGTGATTTATGCTGTAGTCGATCAGAAATTTCCTCTCCAAATGAACAGTTCGCTCGATCGCAATCCAGTCATCCTGGTACACGGTATCTGGGATACAAAAACAATTTTCAACACTTTGTCAGCCCACCTCAGCCAACTCGGATGGCCTGTACATAGCCTCAACCTCACCCCCAACGACGGTAGCATCGGCCTCGACTCACTAGCGAAGCAACTAGCAGACTACATTTCTGAGGCTTTCGATCCAGAACAGGCGATCGACATAGTAGGCTACAGCATGGGCGGCATAGTCAGCCGCTACTACGTTCAGCGACTGGGAGGGATTAATCGCGTCCAGCGTTTCATCACCATATCTTCCCCCCACAGCGGCACTCTCACCGCCTATTCTCTCCCCTTACCAGGATACTTGCATATGCGTCCCGATAGTGACTTACTGCGAGATTTAAATCAAGATGTCACCATGCTCAAACGCATCAATTTCACCTCTATGTGGACACCCTTTGACATAATGATAGTCCCGGCAAAAAGCTCCCAAATGCCAGTAGGTAAAGAAGTCAAACTCAAGGTTTTGCTGCACCGCCAAATGGTAACAGACCCCCAAAGTATCAATGCCTTAGTTACAGAACTAACAGCACCTATTAAAAATAAAATTTCCAGCTAATCATGAATAGCAATTCTAGCTATAACCCAGTGTTACTGATTCATGGCATCTTCAGAAAATCGGGGATTTTCAATAAAATGTCCGGCCATCTTACCCAACTAGGATGGTCCGTATATAGCCTTGACCTCGCACCCAATTGGGGCAACACTACCCTGGAAGAATTAGCCCAACAACTGGCAGATTATATAGATACAAACTTCGACCCAGAACAGCCTTTAGATTTAGTAGGATTGAGTATGGGAGGTTTGGTCGCTCGCTACTATCTGCAAAGGCTAGGCGGAATTAACCGAGTGCAGCGATTTATTGCCATATCTTCTCCTCATAGTGGCACTTGGACTGCTTACACTTTGTGGGGAAAAGGCTGTGTTCAAATGCGTCCTGGTAGTGTTTTTTTAGAAGATTTGAATCGAGATGCTAATCTGTTGAAAAAGCTTAACTTTACTTCTATTTGGACACCTTGGGATTTCATCATTGTGCCTGCTTCTAGTTCCCAAATATCCGCAGCCAAAGATGTGAAGTTGTCAGTATTTGCTCATGCTATGATGGCGAGAAATTCTCGGAGCTTAAAAGCAGTTGCTGAAGCACTTTCAGAACCATTGCAAGTTCACGACTAGGTTAACTTAATGAAAAGTAAAATGGTCTTTTATCTATCCCAGACTTGCTGCTGCTGACAAAGTTATAGGGCGACATCCGCCAGCCGGTGATTCGATTCCATCCGAAAGTTTATCTGGTGCGGTGATTATTTCCCCCTGCCATCAAAGCGCATCGCCTACTTCGGCATATTCGCTGCGCCCAAAAATTGCCTCAGCTTCACAGTAATACTTGAATTCCAGTATATTGTGAGCAGGGTCTTCTAAGAAGAAAGTGCGGTGTTCTGTAGGCAAACCCACAAACCGTCTTCTCGGTTCTTGATAGAAGTTCAAGTTGTTTTGTTGTGCTTTTTCTAACAAGCTTTCCCAGTCTGCCTCGGAGGTAAAAACTAATCCAAAATGTCGGGGATAGATACCTCTTTGAGGTGTCAAAGGTTCGTGGCTAAGGTGGGCGACAATTTGATTGCCACACAAACCCATAATCACCGAATTCGGGGATTCCCGACCTAATTCGCAGCCGAGCCCGTCCACATAGAAGGCTTTTGTTTGAGCAATATCGCTCACGGGGAAGGCAAGATGAAATAAGACTTTGTTCATGGAGGTAAAAAGATGACTGTGCAGAATTCTGAGTTGTGGTTTAATTATTTATCTTGGTCTAATCCTTGGTTGGTGGCGATCGCCCTTAATACAATTTTACTGGCGATCGCCACGATTACTCCCAAAAAATTACTCACTCCCGCAGGACAATTTCACGGCTGGCTGTTGGGTGTCATCATCTGGGGCTGTTTGGGATGGCAAGGCTATGCTGTGGTGATGTTCTATTTTCTCGTCGGATCGGGAGTTACTCGGATTGGCCAAGCCCAAAAAGAGGCAGAAGGGATAGCCGAAAAGCGTTCCGGCGCGCGAGGCCCAGAAAATGTCTGGGGTTCTGCTTTAACTGCTACTCTTTGTGCCTTGGGAGTTTTAGCTTTATCTATTTTAGGGGAGACAGGCAAGATGCCTGTCTCACAAGATGTAATTTCCCTGTTATTGCTGGGCTATGCGGCGAGTTTTTGTACTAAACTTGCCGACACCACTGCTAGTGAAATTGGTAAAGCTTATGGAAAGCGGACGTTTTTGATTACTACTTTCAAGCCAGTACCTAGGGGGACGGAAGGGGCTGTCAGTTTAGAAGGAACTCTCGCTGGTATTTTCGCCTCTATTCCGATCGCACTTTTGAGTTGGGCTGTGGGTTTAATAGACTTGACAGGAATTGTTTTTTGTGTTATTGCAGCTTTTATTGCTACTAACATCGAGAGCGTGATTGGGGCAACCCTCCAATCAAAGTTTGAGTGGCTCACCAATGAAGTGGTTAATTTTATCAATACTCTGATCGGAGCGATCGCAGCGATCGTGTTAGCCTCAGCCTGGACAGCTTTTTTCGCTTAGTTTGGTCAACAATAATCATTAGTCATTAGTCTCAAGCGGTCAATTCATGAATGACTAATGACTAATGACTAATGACTAATGACTAATGACTAATGACCAATGACTAATGACTCAGGACTAATCTTCTTGGGGTCCAAAAACCATTTGTAAAATCATTGTCGGTTCGCCCCGCTGGTGATAGCGATCGGCCCAATTACGAATAATTTCATCTAATTCCTCAACAGCTTGGTCAAGCCGTTCCGGCGGGATATCCAAGGTTTCCATAACCCGCATCACTTTAGGTTGCTTTTCGGCCCAATCTTGCATCAGGCGGAAATATCTAGCAGTATCTTCCACCATAGTGAAAGTCCGTTCTTCCTGCTCTGCGGGAGAGTAAGTAGCGCGAGTGAGGGCATAAAACGGCATTCCCCAAGGAGAATCAATACGAGTCACAGTTCCCGAATAGATCAAACGGCGTTTGATGTGTTCTGCTAGAGCTTCACTCAAAGGCATCCGTCTTTCTGGAGACATTTCTTCTTGCGATCGCCGGTGCAGAAACTCGATCAACTCCATAAACTGAAAAGAATTGATTAATTGAGCATCTGGCGGATTAGGAGGAATCTTTCCTTCCAGATATTTTTTTTCATCCGCCGTCAAGCTAGTAGCAGGAATGCGAGGGCGTCCCGGAACCCAAGGATACTGTTCCAGCCAGACATAAGGAAACTGAATTAAATATCTAGGTTCTTGGGAACCCAGCATTTTCAGCAATTTCCCCGTTGTCAGGGCTTCCCGAACTTCCTCGACAATCACCTTCACCCGTTTAGGCTCAATGTGATGCAAGTGTCCAGTCATCCGCAGGTTATGCTCCTGCTCCATATAAGTCATGTAAATCGCACACTTAGCAGCCGTTGCAGCCGCGTCTAGAAACGCACCGTGCCTGTGCCCACTGGTTCGCATGGCGCTAAACGCCAAATAAAGCATGATCTGATCCATTGCGCTAGGGCTGAGGCTTTTGACCAGATCCAAGGAGTCATTTTTCATTTTTATTCTCTCTGGCAAACCCCCACCATAGCTAGACTCAGCACTGGTTGGGGAGGAAAAGGAGGGTAGGGTAACAACAACATATCAGTTAAGTCAAGCTTTAGCTGAAGAAAGCGGTTTTAATTCCAGGCCAGACAAAATAAAGGCACCATCTATTAGCACAACAGATGAGAAGCTCTCGATACCGTGACTGACCAGGGTAGAGCCTTCTAGGGGTAAAGACCTTGGGGATCTAAACCCCTTTGGAATCCAGCATAACTGACTGTCGTCAGAAAGGTTGCTACCAATCCCCCTATTTACCAATTTAATTGGGCAAAATGCTCCCGCGACTCGCTAGAATAAAAAATTTACCAACTACTGCCGATTGGCCACAGGCTGAGCAAGTCCTTGGCTAGTAATTAAATAGACAAAATGGTACACTTATTGACAAACCTCTAAGTGTATTTATGTTTAAACCTCACCAATTTGCTGAAAAACTTGGACTTTCTGTAAAGACCCTTCAGCGCTGGGATGCCAGCGGAAAGTTGCCAGCCAAGCGTACCTTGTCAGGTCATCGATTCTACACAGAAGATGACCTTTTGATAGCCAACGGACTCAAGCCCATAGAAGCCAAGAGAAAAACAATTGTCTACTGCCGAGTTTCTTCTAGCAGTCAAAAGCCAGAATTAAAAAATCAGGTACTGGCAATGGAAGCTTTTTGTCTAGGTAGAGGGTTTGCCGTCGATGAGTGGGTATCAGAAATTGGGGGCGGACTAAACTTTAAGCGAAAAAAGTTTCTAGCAATTATGCTGTCAATGCTTAAAGGTGAAATATCAACCATAGTAGTTGCACACAAAGATAGAATGTGCCGTTTTGCCTTTGAATTTATTCAAGAACTTGCAATCTCAGTCGGATGTGAAATTGTAGTAGCAAATCAGGAGTCGTTGTCTCCTCAACAGGAATTAGTGGAAGATTTGATGGCGATAATTCATTGCTTCTCTTGTCGCCTTTATGGTCTACGAATTTACTCTAAACAAATCAAAGAAAACTTGAAAAATGCTATTGACAAACCTATACAAGAGCTATCAGAATCAGACAAAAAAGACATACAGTGTTGAGGCCGAACAATGCTTTTGTCCATCAAAACAAAGTTAAAGCTAAATAAGAATCAAGCAACAATAATGTCTAGACAAGTCTTGGATTTGTCTAGCAGTCTAACTCTAGATAAATGGCGGTTAAAGGTTGATTTGATAGTGTTTTGCTACACCAAAAATTATATTCTTGTCACTGGTAACAAAAAGTAGATTTGTCTCCCGAATCTGAAAAACTAGAATTATCGAAAATCCGAGCTATCGGCTGAACAGCTCGAAACCAACCTCTAACCAACTTTGTGGAATAATTTGATTTCATCCAAGGCCATTAAAGTTATTGTAGCGAGTTAGTTTCAGTGCTGGCGGAGCTGAAATCACGGCGTTGAGTATTTCTGCTGGGAGGACGATCGCCTCTTTGTTGAGTTTGCGCTGACAACATATATTGAGCAGTGGAAGTTTCTAACTGTGCGATAGGAGATTCAATAGATAGACTAGCGGTAGCACTCAAGAAGATGCCAGACAGGCTCAATAAAGCAATTGCGGTGTAGTTTTTCATGGGTAGTATCCGTATCGGTGTATATTTATAGATACGGACACTACTCAGGCAGATCGGGATGAATTTATATAAAATCTATTGTTTTAGTAATGAAAAACAGCCTTGATGCACTGCTAATTAGATTGCTATAATATACAAAACCGCCAAATAGGAGACTCACTGTCTCCATAAATGGCGGTTGAAGGTTTAGACTTTCTCATCACATAAAAGGATATCCGAATGACAATAAACAAGAAGTGAAGTTACCAGGCAAATCTGAAAAACTAGCAGCCCAGAAAATCAGATTGAGCGATCGACACAGACGGTCAAAACAAACTCAATAACGGAACTCGCTTTCATGCAACGTCATTAAAATGCTTGTAGGAGATGAAACTCTCGGCGTCCGCTGCCTCTTTCAGGAGAACGATCGCCCTTTTGTTGAGTTTGGGCAGAGAAAATGTAGTTCGCGGTGGCAATTTCGAGCAGTTCGACTAGAGATGAAAAAACTCGATCGACCTTAGCGCTCAAAACACCAAGTACAGGAAGAAATGTGTAATTTTGCATGAGGTTAATATCCGTGTCAGTGTCTATTAACTGATACAGACTCTCCCCCATCTATCAGGATAAAATTCTGGGAAATTTCAGGACTTATGCAAAAAACCTGATTTTGGCAACTCAACTGCCTCCACCAGCAGCCACAAACCAGCTAAATTCAGCCTCCCCCACACTTTCAGAAGCTTCTGAGTTTCGCAACTGTGTAAAAACTCGTCGATTTCAGGATCTAAAGTCACCAGTTTCCAAATTCGATCGCCATGGGAGGGCGCATCAGTCAGCGTCAGGGCGTAATCTTGTTCGCCTCGGCGGTGGAAAATCCCATGCCAGGGACTTTGAGTATTTCTGCTGTCAGCGATCGGTTTATCTACAGACAAAGGACAATTGCCACTGGCGGGATATGAAGAAGGTCGATCGAGATAATAGCGTTGCCAGTATAGCCAATCCGATCGACTCGGTGTCAAATTAAATAAAGGAATAACTGCCGCCCTAGCCTCCACATCTTGCAGCAAAGCCTCCTGCAAAACTCTGACTGGCAAATCCCGCGGCTGACATCCCCGCCGCACACACAAAGCTGCCGCCATCCCCGCCGCCTGTCCAATATTCATTACCGTAGGTTGCAAACGAGTCGCACCATTAGCGATGTGAGAAACAGAAATATTTTTTTCGCAAACTAGCAAACCATCGGTATTCGCCGGAATCAGCGCACTGTAAGGAATGGTAAAAGGAGTTCCCGTCCATCGCCCGCCCCAGCGGATCGATTTTGGCTGCAAGGGAATGTCGCCACTAGGATAGTGGTGATCGTTGGCGTAGTTGCCGATCGCAATTGTTTCACAAATTCCCTCAGCATTTATGGGCAACTTCGCGACTCTGCCGCCGGCAACGGGCAAAATATCTTGTTCTCGGATTGTTTTTACTCCTTGCAAGCGGCGACTTTCTCGGTAGTAGGGGTGGAGGGCGAAGGCTGAAGTCAAGCCTTCCCTAGGCCCAGTCAAGCCCTCCCCAGGCCCAGTCAAGCCCTCCCCAGGCCCAGTTAACCCCCCCCTACCCCCCCCAAGGGGGGAATGAAAACCCCCCCCAAGGGGGGAATGAAATAAGAGAGAACTTTCGGTTAGGGGGGAAGCAAATAAGGCAGAACTTTTAGAAGTGGGGAAAATGTTCTCTGCTAAACCATAACGGCGGCCTAGTTGGGTTTGAATGTAGCGGGCGAAACTTTGGCTATGCCACAGACTTTCTTGGAGGAATTCTGTTTGCGATGTTTCAGATCCAATTAGTCGATCGACCTTAAAGCCATAATCATTACCCCGAATCGGCCAATTAATCATTAGCAACCCACCCGGAAGTCGGCCATAATTTAGAAATTCTTCAGGAGTATAATTATCCCAAGCTCCGGTAAAGCGATCGGGATCATGAATCGGTGGCGCGGGAATTTCTGGCGCTACAGCACCTTCCCCAAAATCCTGCATCATTACTACCCAAGTGGGAGCTTGTATGGGATATGTTTGTGTCAGATCGTTAGGTGCGATCGGTGCGCTAGGTTCTCCAAATTCTGCTTGAAACTCCCAACCCCAACGGTGAGGAACCTCAGCCACAGCCAATAAATCTCCCAATTCCGTGGCATCCAAAGTGACTGTGGCTGACACCATAAAATCGGGGAATTGAACGCCAACAATGCGATCGCCTTCCCTTAGCACACCTTGAACTTTTTGTCCAGAAATCCAGCGCAGATTTGGTAAACACTTAACCCAATCAGCAAAAATGGACGCACCAATGCGCGGATCGTAAGTAAAAAAACTGACCCAGCCCCAATCTAAACCTTCCCGATGTCGCTGCTGAAGTTCGCGGAGAAAAGCACCCCACAAACCAGTCCCAAAAGCGGCTAATTCGTTACCATCGGGAGCCGAAACCCCAGCCGAAGTAAGCATACCGCCCAACCAAGGAAATTCACTCACCAAAATAGTTTTGGCACCACAGCGGGCTGCTTGTATGGCGGCTGCTGTGCCACCAGTACCGCCACCAACTACTAAAACATCGGCTGTTAAGACAGAAGACATGAGGATTTTAAATTTTAAATTTTAAGTAGAAAGAAGATGGAAGATGGAAGATGGAATATCTAAGAAGAACCCCCCCCTACCCCCCCCCAAGGGGGGAAGAGGGAAGATGGAAGATGGAAGATGGAAGATGGGAGATGGCTCAAGGACTGCGTTGATCCAGCCCTTCGACCTTTCGCCGGAGAATTCAATATTACCGATATTACCAATTCCTGTTGCCTCCAAGACTGGATATTTTATTTTTTCACACAAATCTATAACTCCACAATTACTTTTAAGCTATTGTTGTAAGATGGCAATTCCCATCAAAAAACAATCTGAAAATGGGGAACCCCGATAGTAAAGTCAGGCGTCGGGTAAATGTCACCATTAATTAGTTACAAAGCAATTGAACATGAACAAAGGTTTTATTTTGTGGTTCACCGGACTGAGCGGTTCTGGCAAAACAACTATTAGCCAAGCTCTGGAACCAGAGTTGAAAGCCAGAGGCTGCAAAGTGGAAATTTTGGATGGAGATGTGGTGCGTACCAACTTATCAAAAGGTTTGGGATTTAGCAAAGAAGACCGAGATACCAATATTCGGCGGATTGGATTTGTCGCTCACCTACTTAGCCGCAATGGAGTTGTCGCCATTACCGCGGCCATTAGCCCCTACCAAGCAATTCGCGACGAAGTTAGAGCCATAGAACCTAACTTTGTGGAGGTATATGTGAAAGCGTCCCTAGAAGCGTGTGAAGCGCGGGATGTCAAAGGGATGTACGCCAAAGCCAGAAAAGGTGAAATTAAGGGGTTTACAGGGATTGACGATCCCTATGAAGCACCCCTTAATCCTGAGATTATTTGTTGCACAGAAAAGGAAAGTGTGACAGAGTGTGTCGAAAAAATTCTGAGTAAATTAGAGGAGTTGGGTTACATTTGATGGTGATGGGTTAGCAAAAGGATCGGGCAAAAAACGATGGTGCTCAAAAGTGATTTGGGAATCAATATTGTCAACGGTTTCACTGGATCAGTGCTGATGGCGATTCTAGTTTCTGCTCCTAGTTGGGCTCAGTTACCTCCGCCCCCTCCTCCCCTAGCCATACCCACGCCCGCGCCCGTACCCGTACCGGTACCCTCCGCGCCGGGATTGCCGCTGGTTCCGGGAACTACGCCAGTCAATGCACCACCGACACCTTCGAGTGTACGATCGGAAGTCTACACTTTAGGAGCGGGCGATCGCATTCAACTGGATATTTTTAATGTCCCGGAATATAGCGGCCCCAACGGTCAACATCAGGTACAGGCTGACGGTTCCCTAAGTTTGCCCTTAATTGGTAGCGTTTCAGTGTACGGGATGACTTTAGAACAAGCAGCCAATAGTGTCAAAGGGCGATATGGTCAATACTTAAAGCGTCCTTGGATTACACTGAAACTGCTGGCCCCGCGTCCTTTACAAATTGCGATCGCAGGGGAAATCAACCGCCCAGGAGCCTATACAATATCCTCAGCGGCGGGCCCCGGAGGCACAGCAGAACAAATGGGAACTCAAATGCCCACGATATCGCGGGCTTTGCGAATGGCTGGTGGTATTACACAGTCAGCAGACGTGCGACAAATCAAAATCCGCCGCCCCCAACGCAATGCAGCGGAACAAATTATTAGTGTTGATTTATGGGAATTGTTGCAAAACGGTGATTTGCGCGCCGATATGACTTTGCGCGACGGCGATACTATATTTATTCCCACTGTCACTAGCCTCAATCGCCAAGAAGCACCTACTTTAGCAGTTGCCAATATTACCGGACAAAGCACTCAGCCCATTAATATTGCTGTGGTGGGAGAAGTAGCTCGTCCCGGTACTTATACTCTGGCAAAAGATTCTCAAAGTAGGTTACAAGAGAATGACATGGGTGCAAATTCGGGTTTGTTTGGTGCCACTGAGACGGCGGGTAGTGAAACCGTTGTGCAGCAAACTGTCACTAGGGCGATTAAAGTAGCTGGCGGTATTACCCCCGTAGCTGATATTCGGCAAATACAAGTTCGTCGTCTGACGCGGGCTGGTACTGAACAAATTATTAATGTCGATTTGTGGCAACTTTTGCAAACAGGAGATGTATCTCAAGATTTAGTGCTGCAACAGGGAGATACGGTGATTATTCCCAAAGCCGAAAATATTGACGAAACTCAGGGTGCCCAGGTAGCTAATTCTAGTTTTTCACCGGATACAATTAAGGTGACAGTGGTGGGAGAAGTCATCAAACCAGGGGCGATTTCCCTGCGGCCAAATACTTCTTTAAATCAAGCGCTGGTAGCAGCGGGAGGTTTTAATAAAGCGCGGGCAGAAATGGATTCGGTGGATTTAATCCGCATCAATGCTAATGGTACTGTTTCCCGCATCGCGATTAAGGTGAATTTTTCCGCCACTGCTAATGATGAAGCCAATCCTAAACTGCAAAATAATGATGTAATCATGGTCAGGCGATCGGGTCGCGCTGCATTCTCGGATAATGTAGGTGGTACCCTCGCTCCTCTTAATCCTTTATTGGGAATATTCAGATTGTTCAATATTTTTCGATAGCTCGTACAGACGTTGAAACTAATAAGCTGCATAAACAAATGAAACCAGGGAAAAACTCTCAGATATCACTGCTTAAAAAAAACCAAAAATCCCCAGGAACGCGACAAATATCTTCGGTGCTTTACAATGGAGAAAATGATTTTTTAGAACTGGAACAAACAGAGTCAGAGCCGTTGAATTTTTGGGAAGTATGCCGCAGTCGCTCGTTTTTAGTCCTTGGCGTAGCTGCGGCAGTAACCACGGGTGTTTTTGCTTGGACTTTGAATCAAAAAAGTGAGTACGAAGGACGATTTCAATTATTAGTAGAACCCACTGTTACCCAAAACACTTTAGCAAAAATCTACTCCGGTGAATTGAAACTGAAACCAGCGGCTCCCGAAACACCAGAAAATGCTGGTTTTGACTACGAATCCCAAATTCAGGTTTTGCAAAGTCCGCAAGTAATGTCGCCAATCATTAAACAGTTGCGGGCGAAGTATCCTGAAATTAATTACAACTACCTTTTTAACGAAAAAACAGATAATTTGGCATTCGATCGGCAAACGAGGTTGTCAATTAATCGGTTTAAAAATACCAAGATTATCGAAGTTAAATATCGGGATTTCGATCCGAAAAAAATTCAGTTTGTTTTAGAAAAAGTTGCGTTAGGCTACCGCAACTACAGCGTCCAAGATACCAGAACTCAAATTAGTCAGAGTCTGGATTTTGTGAAATCGCAAATTCCCAATCAGCAAAAGCGCCAACAAGCGATTCAAACAGAAATTCAAAAATTGCGTCAGCAGTACAATTTCATCGATCCGCAAATTCAAACCCAACAATTAGCGCAGCAAATTAGTCAACTTCAAGCGCAAAGATTGGATGCTCAAACCCAACTAAATCAGCAAAAATTGCTCTATGCTAATTTGCAAAATCAGCTAGGACTGAATCAGCAACAAGCCCTGATGGCTTCTTCTCTGAGTCAAGCACCTCGCTACCAAGCAATGCTGACTCAATTGCAGCAATTAGAAGGACAAATTGCGATTAATTCCGCGACTTATACTGACCAAACTCCCCAAATGCAGTTGTTGCGAGAACAGCAAAAAAATCTGATTCCTTTGTTGAAAAAAGAGGCTACACAGGTTTTGGGAACTGATTTAGGTAAAGTAAATTCTCAAGTGCTGGCTTTTCAAGATCCGGTGCGGATTAAGTTGATCGAGCAGTTTATTGGTACTGCTAATACTATTCAGGTTTTGGGAGTGCGAAATCAAGTTTTGGAACAAGCTGCTAAGCAGTTGAATCAATATTCTCAAGGATTCCCGGTGATTTTGCGGCGCTATTCGGATTTGCAGCGGGAGGCGGATTTAACCAATAGTACCCTGAAAAATTTGTTGGCAAAACAACAAGCTTTGCAGCTTGAAGCTGTGGGTAAAAAAGAGGTGGCTTGGGAGGTGATTGCTAAGCCGGAAATTCCGCGCTATCGCAATGGGGAGTTGATGGCTGTTGCTCCAATTATGCCTTTAAATTTGGCTGTTGGTGGATTGCTTGGTTTGGTGTTTGGTGCCCTGGTGGCGCAGTTGGCCCAACGGTTTAATAATGATAAGGTGTTCCAGACTCCAGAGGATGTCAAACATTCAATTCGACTGCCTTTGTTGGGGGTAATTCCTGCTAGCGATAAAATTTTGAGGCTTCCTCCTGCGGAGACAGTTACTTTGGATGTGGGCATTTCGCAAATGCCGACGGATGCTTTTCAGGAGGCTTTTCGATCGCTCAATGCTAATATTCGCTTGCTAAAGGTTGATAGTCCGATCGCCTCTTGTGTAATTACTTCTTGTCAAGTAGCCGATGGCAAGTCTACTGTAGCTGTAAATCTAGCACGGGCGGCCGCGGCCATGGGTCAGCAAGTGCTGTTGGTGGATGCGGATTTGCGACGCCCGCAGGTGCACGAAATGCTGGGTTTACCGAATTGGCAAGGGTTACACAATGCGATCGCGGATGATGTAGATGTGGAAAAGTTGATTTTGCGATCGCCCCACGATGAAAACCTGTTTGTGTTAACATCAGGCCCTGTTCCTCTCGATCCCACCAAGGTGCTTTCTTCCCGAAAAATGCAGCATTTAATGGCAGCTTTGTCAAATAATTTTGACTTAGTGATTTACGATACTGCGCCACTTTTGGGTTTAGCCGATGCCAATTTATTGGCGGCTCACACCAATGGAATGATGCTGGTGGTGGGGCTGAATCAAACTGAGCGGCAGGCGCTATTATTGGCTTTGGAAGATTTGAGAATGGCTGATATTCCGCTGTTGGGAATGGTGGCAAATAACGATAAAGGGAGCAGGTATTACTATCAGTCTTACGTCCAGAATTACATCGAGGAAAAATCGGTGTAGGCGCGCAACATTGGGGTGAAAATAAAATCGGAAATCCCCCAATTTATATCTACCCCAATCCCTGTAGGGGCGAAGCATTCGGGCTAATAGCCGATGGGAAACACCCAAATTTATAGGCCAGAATTCTTCGCCCTGCCCCACTCTCTCTTTTCTGCCTTCGCGTCCTACCCTACGGGAACGGCTTCGTCGAACGCGCCTTCGCGGTTAAATCATTCCAATACAACCGGAAACGATCGCATTTCCGGCTCAACATTAAACTTGAAAAACTAATTTTCTTAAGATTTGCGATCGAAATTTTGCACTATAATTAAAAGTTGAGAGTTTTAAACAAATTGCAAAACCTGCAAATTAACAAAACCTGAAAACGTGGCCGGTAAATTTCCATTTTGTAATACATTGATACAACTCCCCGCCTAGCTGGAAAACTAGAAGGGAGTTTTGTGTTTTTCACACAGGAGATAAAACAATGGCTATTGCTACTATCAACCCGACAACGGGAGAAACTGTCAAAACTTTTGAGCCCCTCACAGATGCGGTAATCGAAACCAAGCTAGCATTAGCACAAACAGCTTTTAAACAATATCAGCGACTGCCCTTCGAGCAGCGCTCTATGTGGATGCAAAAAGCTGCCGAGATCTTGGAGCGCGATCGCGAAATTTACGCTAAAATGATGACCCTAGAAATGGGGAAAACTCTCAAATCTGCGATCGCCGAAGTCGAAAAATGCGCCCTAGTTTGTCGCTACTACGCCAAAAACGCTGCTCAATTTATGGCAGACGTACCAGCCAGCACTGACGCTAGCAGCAGCTTTGTCCGCTACCAACCCTTGGGCGTTATTTTAGCCGTCATGCCCTGGAATTTTCCATTTTGGCAAGTTTTTCGGTTTGCAGCGCCGACACTGATGGCGGGCAACGTAGGGTTGCTCAAACACGCTTCCAACGTGCCACAATGTGCTTTGAAAATAGAGGAAATTTTCACGGAAGCAGGCTTTCCCGAAGGCGTTTTTCAAACATTGTTAGTGGGAGCCGACAAAGTAGGTAAGATAGTTGCGGACGATCGCATCAAAGCAGCCACTCTCACGGGTAGCGAACCCGCGGGTGAAAGTTTAGCAGCCCAGGCTGGCAAAAATTTGAAAAAAGTAGTGCTGGAATTGGGAGGAAGCGACCCCTTTATTGTCATGTCTAGCGCCGATTTACCAGCAGCTTTATCCACTGCTGTGATATCGCGAATGCTCAATAGCGGCCAAACTTGCGTATCTGCTAAAAGGTTTATTTTAGCAGAAGAGATTGCCGAGGAATTTATCGCAGGATTTGTGGAAAAATTCGAGCAACTAAAAGTAGGCGATCCGATGTTACCAGAAACTGATATCGGCCCTTTAGCGACTCCCGCAATCCTCAAAGAATTAGACAATCAAGTGCAAGCTTGCATCGCATCGGGAGCTAAACTGCTAACAGGCGGCCATGCTTTGTCAGAGAAAGCCGGCAATTTCTACTTGCCAACTATTTTGACAGATATTCCCCTGGATGCCGCCGCCCGTCAACAAGAATTTTTCGGGCCAGTAGCTTTAGTATTCCGAGTAGCTAACATCGATGAGGCGATCGAATTAGCCAACAGTACGTCCTTTGGTTTAGCCGCGACAGCTTGGACTACAGTAAGCTCAGAGTGCGATCGGTTTATTTCCGAACTAGAAGCTGGGGCAGTATTCATCAACGGTTTAGTCAAATCAGACCCCAGATTGCCCTTCGGTGGCATCAAACGCTCCGGTTACGGACGCGAATTGAGCATCCAAGGAATTCATGAATTTGTTAACATTAAAACAGTGTGGGTAAAATAAGCGCGCACTCAATCAACTTCCGGCAAAAATCTAAATTAATCTGTGTTGATTGTGCCACGGGCATCCTGCCTGTGATATAAATTCTGCAACACAGAGAGATTTTGCCTAACTCTTAATTAGGATTGTTGCCAGAAGTTGACCACGAGAACATATCCCCACTTACAGAGGACAAAAATGGAAATGAACACAGCTCAATTACTGGTACAATGTCTAGAGAATGAAGGAGTCGAATATGTTTTTGGACTCCCAGGCGAAGAAAATCTAGAAGTTTTAGAAGCCCTAAGAAACTCCTCAATTAAATTTATTACTACTCGTCACGAACAAGGCGCTGCTTTCATGGCCGACGTTTACGGCCGCCTGACAGGCAAAGCCGGCGTTTGTTTATCCACCTTGGGACCAGGCGCAACTAACTTAATGACCGGTGTTGCTGATGCGAACTTAGACGGTGCTCCTCTAGTAGCAATTACTGGACAAGTCGGTACTGATAGAATGCACATAGAATCGCACCAATATTTAGATTTGGTGGCTATGTTTGCTCCGGTTACTAAGTGGGGAGCTCAAATTGTCCGCCCCGGTACAACCCCAGAAATTGTCCGCAAAGCCTTTAAAGTAGCTCAGAGTGAAAAGCCGGGAGCAGTTCACATTGATTTGCCAGAAAACATCGCAGCCATGCCTGTGGAAGGAAAACCTCTCACCAAAGACAACCGGGAAAAAACTTTTGGTGCTTACCAAAGTTTGAATAAAGCTGCTGTGGCGATTTCCAAGGCAAAAAGTCCTCTGTTGTTAATCGGAAATGGCGCGATTCGAGCGAATGCTAGTGAAGCTGTTACCGAATTTGCTACTCGATTGAATATTCCAGCAGCGAATACTTTCATGGGCAAAGGTGTAATTCCTTACACTCATCCTTTGGCACTTTGGACAACGGGTTTGCAAAAACGGGATTACATTAGTTGTGCTTTTGAAGAAACGGATTTAGTGATTGCAGTTGGGTATGATTTAATTGAATATTCCCCGAAAAAGTGGAATCCTGACGGCAAAATTCCGATTATTCACATTGGAGCTTTGCCATCAGAAATCGATAGCAGTTATATTCCCATTGTAGAAGTTGTGGGAGATATTTCCGATTCGCTCAATGAAATTTTACAGCGGGCGGATAGAACCGGAAAAGCCGATCCTTTTGCTAAGCAGTTGCGGGCAGATATTCGCGCGGGCTACGAACAATATGCTAGCGATGATGGTTTTCCAATTAAGCCACAGAAAATCATTTACGATTTGCGGCAGGTGATGGGGCCTGATGATATTGTGATATCTGACGTGGGTGCTCACAAAATGTGGATCGCGCGGAATTATCATTGCGATCGCCCAAATACCTGTTTAATTTCCAACGGCTTTGCGGCGATGGGAATTGCGATTCCGGGCGCGTTGGCCGCCAAACTGGTTTATCCCGATCGCAAGGTGGTAGCAGCCACGGGAGACGGCGGTTTTATGATGAATTGTCAGGAGTTAGAAACTGCTTTGCGTGTCGGTACTAATTTTGTGACGCTCATCTTTAATGATGGCGGTTATGGTTTGATTGAATGGAAGCAGGAAGATCATTTTGGTCATTCCGATTTCATCAAATTTGGCAATCCCGACTTTGTGAAGTTTGCCGAAAGTATGGGTTTGAAAGGCTATCGAGTGGAGGCTGCAACGGATTTAATTCCGATTTTGAAAGAAGCCCTGGCTCAAGATGTGCCTTGTGTGATAGACTGTCCGGTTGACTACCGGGAAAACGCGCGTTTCAGTCAACAATCTGGCGATATGAGTTGCCATTTGTAAGAGTAGTCTAGATGGGGACACGGCAGCGATCATTAGTGTCAACTTAAGGTACAACCAATAGTCCGGCAGGGGTTGAAACCCCTGCCTCAAAGCGCAAGTCCTCTAAAAGAGGACTGATATCGTTTCCGGTTGCATCGGAATTATTAGCCGAAATTAGGACACGGTAGTACCCATAGGTGTCAACTTAAGCTGTCAGCCCGCCCCGTGTCTGTTAGTCATCCCGCGACTCCGACAGGGGTTAAAACCCCTGTCTCATAGCCAAAGTCAGTTGAAACTGACGGTCGATTTGCCCCAAACCAATACCTATCAACTCAACTAATTCTTCAGTCCTCTTTGAGAGGACTTGCGCTATGAGACAGGGGTTTCAACCCCTGTCGGACTATAACTTTTACCTTAAGTTGACACCAATGGGTAGTACCGTGTCCCTACCCAAAATAATCTTGTAGGGAAACGGCACTGCCCATTGGTGTCAACTTAAGCTGTCAGCCCGCCCCGTGTCTGTTAGTCATCCCGCGACTCCGACAGGGGTTAAAACCCCTGTCTCATAGCTAAAGTCGGTTGAAACCGACGGTCGATTTACCTGAAACCAATACACATTAACTAACTCTTCAGTCCTCTTTGAGAGGACTTTCGCTTTTAGGCAGGGGTTTCAACCCCTGCCGGACTATGGGTTATACCTTAAGTTGACACTAATGGGCACTGCCGTGTCCTCTATATCATTCCGGTGTTACCGGAATTGATATGATGAGTTCTTGAGTCCTCAAGTTATGTTTTTCTCAAAGCGGTTGCGAGATAGTAATGTATTTGAATTACCGATTGTGGGTGACTTGCACTTGAGTCAGAAGGCTTAAAAAAGTGGCGACACGCTAGCACTCCCCTTAAAAGCCCGATCGCCTGTGTTAAAATTATGGAAGCTCAACCACGAGAAGTACAGAACTACCTGAAAGCCGACGGGACAAGTCCCTTTGAAGGATGGCTTGATTCCTTTCAAGATACGAAAACTGTATCTAAAATTAAGAAACGACTCAGGCGAGTTGAGCTAGGCAATCTGGGAGATTATCGCTCACTAGGAGCCGGAGTTTATGAACTTAAGATTGATTATGGCCCTGGCTATCGCATCTATTTTGGACAAATCGGGTTAACAGTTGTGTTGCTGCTATGTGGCGGTGATAAAAGCACTCAAGAGCAAGATATTAGCCAAGCTAAAAAATATTGGAGAGATTATGAAAGAACTCAAAGTGCCAACAAGTAGAAGCTACCATGAATACTTGATTTCTTCTCTGAAAAATCCAGAAAGTGCTGCTAGCTATATCGAGGTTATGTTGGAATTAGAGTCTGAAACACCAGAACCAGAATTGCTGCGAGCAGGACTTAAAGATGTTGTGGATGCTTATTTGCAGATGAGTAAGTTATCGACGGAAGCTAAATTTATATATGAGAAACTCGATCGGATGTTGTCTGAGAGTGGGGGCGAGGAAATTTATGCTTTGATAGTTTTACTAGATAAACTGGGGCTCCAGTTAGCTGTCGCAGTAAAGTAGGTTAATTAATCAAGTAGTTAGGGCGATAAATAATATAAGTGAGGGGCGATATTCCTTGGGTGAGCCATACAAGTATCTATCTAGATTTTTTGATAAGTCTCTGGGTAGCTGTGCATTCTCTTCCGCTGGTGTTTCTAAATTAACTCGATCTATGAAATTCAAGAAAGATGGAAGATCGGATTTTTCTGAATTATGGTTTTGAAAATCATCTTGATTTGTTCTGGATTTAATGAATAGCAAGAAATTTAAAACTTCTCTCACTAAAGTATCAGGTGTTTGAGCAATCTCACGAATCAATAGTTCTCTTTCGGACATTGTTTTATCCTCCTTCAGAGGTTGCTTGGTTTTTATTTCCTAGTTTATCTCAGATGGAAAAGTTTTACAAGCACAGGGGAAAGGGCGATCGCACTTTTTGACAATTTGGGATGTAAGGGCGATCGCGCTTTTGCTCTCATGTCTCACTCTATTAACTTATCGTCAGCAATAACTATGATATAATAAAAAATACGATATTTGTAAAAGCTATGTCTCAAGCAACATTAATTGATGTTTCCTTAGATCCAATATTAGAGCGCTTAACGCAACTTGCCCAACTAGAACCTGACTGGGATTCTTATGGTGCATTAGCAGTTTCTCCCGTTGCTTTTGTAAAAGCCTGTCAGTTGCTAATTCATGTTAAATATTCTCTTTCGCCTTTAGTTGGCGATCGGATTTTACCCTATGATGCAGCACCAATTGCTAATGGTAGTCTACAACTGGAATGGCGAAGCCCACACGGCAATCTAGAAGTGGAAATTAAGCCTGATATGAGTTTCAGCTATCTACTAATTAAGGGAGAAGGAAGCGAGAGAAAATTTGATGAGAAAAACGAGGTATCATTATCTGAAGTCCTGAATGTAGTGTCTCAGCTTGCTACAATTATTCAAATCAGCTCTCAGAACTGCCATGACCCAAGCTTCCTCAATAACAACTGAATATCAAATAACTATAAGTTCTCCTGTCTGGCAAAAAGTTGAGCAAATAGCCGGAGAATTTAACTTGTCAGTTTCTGAACTATTGGAACAGATAGGCGAAGGTCAACTGAAAGTTGTTGCGGTTCCAAGTAATTCGGACAAATTGAGCGATCGAGATATTGCAAATGCTTTCCTTTGGTTAGCCGCGCAAACTGATGTAGCAATCAATGTCTACAAGCTACAAAAACTCCTGTATTACGCTCAAGCTTGGTATTTAGGAGTTTACGGCACGTCACTATTTGATGCAGATTTTCAAGCATGGATTCACGGGCCGGTGATTCCTGATTTATTGGAGAAGTATCAATGCCAATTTAGCTGGGAACCGATTGCAGAGAAAATCGAACAACCGAAACTTCCCCAAAAAATCGGGGAATTTATCGAAGAAGTTGCCGAGGCATATTTTGAGTATGATGATGAAACTTTGGAACGAATGATTTGCAGTGAAATGCCTTGGCGGGAAGCGAGAGGGGATTTGCCGAAAGACGAATCTTGTCATGCCATTATTTCTCAAGAATCGATGAAAAAATATTATTCGGGCCGTGTCAAAGAAGAAACCTCTGTCTAAAATTGTCCCTTCTCAACCGAAATCGCCCGAAGGCTTGGGATTTTCCTTCAAGTACCTGCAAACTCAGAATGAAAAATTCTCAATTCGCGATCGGGATGCGAATTATTTCATTATTTTATTGGAAAGATTGCGCGATTTATCGACATTGACAGCACAAGAAGTGAAGATGAATCGCAGTCAATCCCTTCGCTGTCATCCGATTAAGTGGCGAGAAACAACCGAACCCAATGGGTTTGGTATCCCGAATGAAAAAGAATTGGTAACAGTTCCTTATCAGTTTTCTCTGTCAACTAACGAACACGGTCGAGTGCATGGATTCTTTATTGAGGATGTGTTTTATATTGTTTGGTTAGATCCGAATCATAATCTTTATCAGTAAGCAGCGTTTTTTTGAAAAATAGAGGCGAGGGGCGATCGCACTTTTTGACAAATTGGGACGTAATGGCGATCGCGCTTTTTCAAAAGTAGTGAGATTCGGGTCGATCGCTTCTGAATGTTAGTTTTGCATCATCTATTGAGCAAATTCCTGCTGCTATCATTTCGGTGATTGTATCTTTAAGATAGTCAATTACTTGATTCAAAACCTGCATTATAGCTTCACAATCATTTTCTTCGCCATCTATAACAAGGTAAGACCATTCTTTTTCAAGAATATACATTACATCATCTGAGTATGTTGGATGATTACCTTTATGAAAGTAAACAGGCACTAGCAAACGGTTAATTGGATTGTTTTCATCAACATTGCATGGTGGTCGTTTTGCACGAAGTGTCAAATTGCTATGTTCCCATACGTTAATTGGTATAACGTGGTGCGCGACAAATCCTTTTTCTTTACTAGAAAATGTTGATTTTCTAGCGACTTCAGTCATATCAAAAATACCAGAAAATCTGCAACTATCACCGCCAGAACTATTGAAAGTCATGCAATCTTTAGGACGACGGTCATTAGTTGAAACAGTAAAGCAAAACGGGCGATCGCACTTCACAATCTGGCCAGTAATCAGAGAATATATAATCAACAAAACCAGCATCAAAAAGCGATCGACTTATCCAGATTAGTCAAGTCGGCAGAAATCGGTTGACTGTCAACTGTCAACATCACCTGACGGTGCAACCGGAATTGATATTAGATCAAATCTGCTACCATCAGAATTATAAAATACAGCTAAAGGTCAAAAACCCGGTTTCTGCGTGAATATCTGTTGAAAAAATCGACGATTTTTGGAAGAAACCGGGTTTTTTGCGTAAGCCCTAGCCATAACAGTCAACACTCAATAAACCAAAAATAAGGCTTTCAACGCCCCCAGAGCCTCAAAATACCAAATCAGAGATACAGCCTATTTTTCCACGTCCCATCAGGCAGGAAGATGCCTCTGAGAGAACGAAGGCGATCGGGTAACATCAAGTAAGCCCAAGCAGTACCTAAAGATTGGCAATTGAGATCGAATATTTCGATTTCCTGTCGCTGATATTCGTTTTGTGCGGGTTGGCGTTCAGGATCGTATTCTTCAAGTCCGTCTAAATCTGGCAAAATAGCGGAGTCGCCGAAACACAGGAGGAAACCGTAGACTCTTCCTTCCCCAGAAATCATGGCCGGATAGCCTGCGGGCAAGGCAAAAAGCTGACCGCGGGCGATCGCCGGACAAGCATACACAACCTTTCCTTCGCAATAGCGGAGGTAGTTGCATTCACCGGGTTTGAGAGTACCGTAGACAAAGACTTTCATCACGCAGACCCTAACGGCTAGTTTTTGCTAACATATATGGCTAACCTAATAAACTTCTCCCATAATTATTGTCGAACCCGTCAGGTTATCAGACCTGTTCTTAACAGGCTGTTTGGGATCTCTCTAAATAGTTTAAGCCTCGCGGGCGACTGCGAGTGTTGTTACCAACAATAGGATTTGGGACTATGCACTTTCGGGGAAAAAGCCGTCCTGCTATCAGGACGGGGTTTTAAACCCAATTTTCTGATAAATTTCGTTGTTTACCCTTTCTTATAATTCATGACTCTAGCAGTTAGTATTATTACCCCGGCACTTCACCCTTTGCACTTAAGTTCTTTCTTGCCATCGCTGCCCCTAGACAGCTTGTTTTCGACTCAAGGCATTATGGTGATGCTGCTAGCAGCCTATGCAGGGGCGATGTGGATGTTTCTCACCAGTGCACCCAAGGTACACACCGTGATGGTATCAGATCTGGGGCAAGCTCGACAATTTTACGAGGGAATGTTAGATCTGCCAGTAGCAGAGGTGCCGCTGCACTACTACTACAATTACGAGCAAACCTTGGGCACAACGGGTATCGATCCACTATATTTGTCGCCCAATGTCGGCAGGGGGACTAACAGTCAAACCATGGCCACTTCCGAGGGTTTGTGGTATCAGTTAATGAAAAACACCCAATTGCACGTAATTAGCGGTGCTCTGGCGGGGGAAAAAAATCGCCAGCGTCACGTTTGTTTCGATCGCGAATGTTTGGATCAGCTATTAATGAGAGTCCAAACTCGTGGCATTAAATATAAAATTCGCCGGGAAAAACCACTAAACTTTTTGGTAAAAGATTATGATGGCCGCGTCATTGAAATGTCTGAAGTAAGTAATTAGTTTGATTGAGTGCATCTCTATTTTGCAAGTATATTCCTAGGGTCGAAGCATGACCGCTATAAAGGGAGCATCCCATTTTTGCAAATATATCCGTAGGGGCGAAGCATGACCGCTGTAAATCTCTGCTTTTAACTCATAAATTATCTGCGGTCATGCTTCGCCCTGAAAAATTGGGATGCTCTCGCTGTAAATCTCTGGCGCGAGCTAATAATATCAATTCCGTTAACATCGTCCTGTATTCATTTCTCTCTGTGTTCTCTGTGTTCTCTGTGGTTAAATCATTCCGATGCAACGGTCAACGATATAAATTGTCTGCCGTCAGGCTTCGCCTATACAAAATCGGGATGCTCCCGTTTGATTCAGCTTGAGAAACCCGGTTTTGCTAAAAATCCGGGTTTTTTATTGGTCAATTAATCTTTGTACCCACAGTAGATTTTTCCGGTGTCATCGCTTCTTTGCTCTCGGAAATTACCTGACGGCTGAAAATTTGGAAATACAAAGAAACCAAAAACTCTTTAACCGGAAAGAGTATCAATGTCAAAGGATTAATTGTCACGATGATATTGCGGGCATCGGCTTTAGCTTGTTTGACAATTTGCTGGGCTACCCAATCTGGCGACATAATGCCGATCGGATTTAACTTACTTTTAAACGGCCCTAAAATTAGTTTACGAACAATACAAGGTGCATCCAGTCGCCGCAGAGTTACCAAGTCTCCCAAAGCCCGCTTGCTGAGCTCGTAGAGGGGACTGACAGCCGGAATGACTTCGGCTTCCGAGGTGTTGACCCAAACTTCTTTGTTAGCTATATTTTCGTTAGTGCGCACCGTTAGCAGAAAAAGTTCCATCAGCCGCCACGCGGAAAAAGTGTTGATTTCGTAGGAATTGGCGATCGCCTCTGGGCTTCTCGAACCCTGCACATTAATGCCGTGATTAATCACCAGAATATCGACTTTTTCTAACAATTCTGCTAAGTCTGCCTCTTGACCTATTTGCCAACTTATGGTTTTCACAGGCAAATCTTTGCCATCAATATTCACAGTAATTGTTTGATTTCCCGATGTGAGGGCGATAACTTTTGCACCAGCTTGGTGGAGATATTTTAACAGCAAATTTCCTAAAGTTCCCGATGCCCCGGTGACGGCTACAGTTTTGCCTTTAAGAGAAAGTGCAGTGCCCATAAGTTTATCGATTAACGTGAAAGTACCACAATAGTAAGCATTTTGATTATCGAAATGATGCCGCCAATGGTAAGGTTTATTCACCAACCAATTTCCCGGTGGAGTCAGGAAGTCTCCGGGTTGATGGGTGATGTCGGTTAATTCATCAGCACCCTTGATGCCGCAACCACGGGCGATCGCACTCAACAAAAAGCCTAAAGTATAAACACAACCCGCTGCTGCGCCCCAGTGATATTCCGGCATCCAGAAAAAAGCCGCCACCCACAGCAACAAGCCCAAAACCATCATAGACGCAGCTTCCGGCACATCGTGGCGCCAGTGGGCTTGCTTGTAGATTGTCTCGCTGACGGGAGTCAAATTCGGGCGAAAAACGCGGTGGTGCCAAGCGTGTAGCTTGTACAGTGGCGGCCAATAGTGGGATGCGACATGATAAAAGTCTCGGATGATTTCTGCCCAACAGACAGAAGCTATTGCCAAAGCGCCGACTATCCAGTAATTGATCATACTCGCACCAGTTGGAAATTTGAGATATTAGATATTGTCTGTTTTGAAAGATAACTTAAAATGGTTTTTTTAGCTAGTCTGGAAGTTTACTCAGGTGTTTTAAAATCTGCAAAACGCGGTACAATTCATTACCTGGATTGGAAATCACAAATTCAGCCGATCGCGCATATTGCGAAGTTTCTCCTCTGACTAATTTGACAAAACTGAAGTTAGCACCTGTGGAAATCATACCAAAAGTAGGAGTTTCGCGATTAGGATCTGCCAGCATATATGTCAGGAGTTGAGCCAGTGCTTCGTCTGTGGAAAAAGCAAGTTGTTTGGATTCAATTACTGTCACCCACAAGTTTGCTTTCATAATTAAGATATCTATTCTGCCTTCGATGATTCTGCCTTCGTCTTCTTCTTGAATGGCGATGGACTTTTCGGCTTTGACTTGAAAAGGAGACTCATAGAGACCGGCAATAAACAAAATGGGACTGATGATTGTTAGCTTGACTGCATTTTCCAATACCGGCGGGGTATCTACTAGGTTGTAGTATATGTTTTGGATGCGATCGAGCAATTGTTTCTCTGAGTCTGTTACTTCGGGCAAGTTTTCTTGCCATTCTCGGAAAAATTCTAGATTCCGAACTCGCTGTAAACCGAAATTGTCGATTAAATAACGGAGGTTGATATCTCTTGCTTGTAGTTTTTGCATGATGATAATAGATAAAAGTTTTTATTGTTATTAATTAGTTTAGCATAATTGGGATTTTTAACCGCAGATGAACGCAGATGAAATACGATTATTGATTAAGGTGGGTTCACTTTCTCCCGACTCCTCAAAGGGATAACCCTCTAGATTTTCTACCGGATTTGAGATCGAGATTTGATATCATTTGGAGCATCTCGAATTTGCAAATATAGCAATTCTAAATCATTTGTGAATTTCTTACTCCCTCCCCGAACTCGCGGGGAGGGTTGGGGTGGGGTCAAAATATTTACGACTCATTTATAATTTGCAAATATATCGGTAGGGGCGAAGCATGACCGCAGATAAGTTATTGGTTAAAAGGAAAGATTTACTACCGTCTGGCTTCGCCCGTACAAAATCGGGATGCTCCCATATCATCCCCCTACAACCGACAAGTTTGTCGTGCCCTTTCATCCTCCGGTTCTTGCCACCCAAAAGAGAAATGACTCACTGCATTAATTTGCGGTGTAGCAGAGCGAATTGCCTGCATTTGAACTTCCAAAGAAGGCCGATTTTTCAGGGATTTTCCCCAATCACCAGCGATCGCCGGAATAATTTTTGCTCCCGGAGGTGCTAAACTCACAGTTCGCTGCACCTGGGGTACAATACAGCTTACATCCCCACAATTGCCATAGGACATCGCGTGAAATTCCACAGAAGCCGCAAACCTGTCCCAAGGCTGCAATCTCGAATCAAATCCTCCTAGATTTATAGTTTGATTCCCATTCGGAAAAAATACTGCTCCTACAGGTATTCCCATCCTTTGGGCTGGTTGAATTGCCATCCCCAAAAATTCTAAAACTCCTTGGACTGCGTGAGCAACACTCAGTTTCCAGAGGTCTTTTTGCAGAGTACCAGTGTCAGGCAGTTTTGGTGTTGGGGTTGGTTTTGGTGTGGGATTCGGAACGTTTGGTTTACCATTATCGGGAACTTTTGCAGCAGTCAGTCCCCTAGAGTTGGCTTTTTTAGGAGGGGGAGTTGGTGTGGGAGTTGGTGTTGCTATCGGTTGCGGAATTCGCCCCTGCCAAAGAGGTTCTTTTTCGGTTGGATATTGTTTGACTACTGCTTGAACATCGCTAACATTAATAAATCCTTTTGTCAAGTATCGCTGGATTAAATCTCGCCCTTGTTGATTGTTAGCACGCTGCAATAAAACTTGCTGGGATGCTGGGCCATAAATCCACAAATCTTTGACTTTAGTGACAACGGAAGCTGGGCCAACGCCTCGTAAATAACGAATGTAGTCAAATAACATTCCTTGGGGGCGACGTTTGAGCACTTGATTTACTAACAAGGAATAGTCTTGCCGCGCTTGGGGGCTGTAGGGATCGACAAAGGCTTGATTTCCCGGAACTTCTCCGAAGTCATCGTTAATTCCTCCGTCTTGAACTACCGTTAAAGTTGTCTGATTTTGACCGTTTTTTGCCAGTGCTTGCTGTCTGTCTTCACGCTGGGCGTAGGTATAGCCAAAGTTCATGGTAAATAGCCAAGCATACACTTTTAAACCTCGCTGTTTTCCCTTGGCGATCGCATTTTCTAATAAATCGGATTTCTCGTAGCCACGATTTCTCAAAACAGAAGGCCAAGTCGTAGGATTATCCGCGACTGGAAGTAGCACTTGACCATCGTAAAATACTTCGATATAGACTTGATTGTAGCCTTTATTCACAACTTTGTCTAATACGCGATCGAGTTCTCCCGCCCGGACATCGCAGGGATACAAGCGCAGCCAAACTGCTTGAGTTTGGGGCCAATTTTTTTGGCGACATTCGGCTATTTCCCGCGCGTGTTTGTTTAATGCACTAAAATATGCCTGCTGAGATTCCGGTTTTCCTGAGAGGGCCGCCCGACGCAAATCTTCTTTTTCATTTACTTGTTCTTTGGAAAATTGGCAATAGGCTGAGAATTGGGCAACTGCTGGTTTATTTTCAATGATTTCTCCCAGGATTGGGCAGATGAAGCTACAGGTTAAAACGGCAGTTACTGCACTTAAAAAGCGTCGCTGGCTTTGCTGAATGGCGATGGGATTTGGTGCAAATTTCATGGGAACATTAAATTGGGTTTAAGCGTCTAATTTTCGGTGCGATCGCCTAAGTGCGATCACGTTGATGCACCACTACAAAATTACGTGGAAATGCGTCAGTCCTGTTAAATACTTATTTCATCGATTATAGCAATATTTGGTAGCCAATCCGTCGGAGGTTCTACAACAAAATTGGCTAAGGAAGCTTTGGTGTCTTTGGTTCGGTTGCAACGAGGGGCGAATTGACAGGAATTACAGACATGGGAATTAATGTGTACTTGGGGTAAAAATTCACCGGATCGGGCATATTCCTCTCGCCACTGGCTAAGCTGGTGCAACTGGTTGGTTAAATCTTGTTTTGTGCGATCGTGTTCTATTTGACTGTAAGAAAATGTGAGGCTTTGTGGCGGTTCCTCTCCTTGCAATTGCACAAACCAATATGTCATAGAAACTTGTTCCGGGGAATAATCGCTGGTTTCTACTAATACATATAAATAGAGGCGAGTTTGCCAAGTTTGGGAAATCCAGTGGAATTCTTGAGGACGGGGATAGGTTTTCCAGTCGAGAATTTGAGCTTGGTTGGGTTCTGCTATTAGCAAATCGTAGATGACGGTGAATAGGTAATCTTGAAAAATGAAGGTACGGGGATGTTCCGCTTGGCGGAAGGTTTTTTCATCCTTTTGATACTGGGTAAAAAGTTCGGGGGCGCTATGGATAAATGCTACCAGACAGCGTTCCATTTCAATTTCTTTTTCAGTGATGAAGGCCAGGGGCAATCCTAGTTCGCGCTGCTGCATTAATAGGTGAAATCGGCTACCCCATGCGAGTTTTTCTTGGTGTTCTGGGGATGTGTGGGTGGCGAGGAGTTCTAGGTAGCTGTGTTGGAATTTGCGCGGGCATTCTTGGATGATTTTGAGTTGGCTTTGGGAGAGTCGGAACATTTTTGTGTCTGTTATTTTTTTTGTTTTTGGTAAGCTTTTTTATGCCCATTATGAAATTTATGTGACAGTTTATGCGCCCAAACTATCTGTTATTCTGAGATGAATTAAATTGAATCATCAACATCCGTGAACAGGTCTGACAAATCTCGATAACCACTGACAACTCGAAAGATTTCTACATCCTGTCCGATCGCCATATAGAGTATAAGATAGTTATCCATCGGGATACTGCGTAGACATGGCAAAATCTCGTCTCGTTGTCGTCCAATGTTGGGAAACTGAGCAATTTTGGCCTATTTTGCGTCGAGTTTGCTTAAAAAGCGATCGGCTTTATCGAGTCCCGATTGACTAGCGATGTAGTCTGCAATTTGCTCAATGTCGTGAGCCATGATCGATCGCACTTTTCCCCACCCCCATTTACAAATTCCCAATTTGTTGAGCAAACCACATCGCCGCCGTCCCATTTCCCTGAGTCAAAAGTTTCAAAGTCTCCGATAGCAACGCAATTGGTAAACCCTGAAGCGCACCAGAAATTTCACACTCCTGATAGTTGCCATTCTCGTTCAATCGAAATGCCAAAACTCTCTCGCCTTTAATATCTACCACCCAATATTCAGGAATTCCTAAAGCAGCATACAAGCGCTTCTTTTGATCTAAATCGCTCGTCAAAGTAGTATCGGAAGTTTCTATCACTAAATCGGGAATTCGCGATTTATTCAGATTGACTCGGCGCGGTTCCCCTTTTTGCCACTGGATGAAATCTCCGCCAACGTATAAAATGCGATCGGGCGCACCTCCTCCCACCTTTGGTTTCTCAATTACACATCCACCCAAATCATCAAAAGCTTGTCCTCCTTTGCTGACAAACCAAAATCCAAACACCAGAGTCAAGAGGTTGTTAAATCTGGCGTGATTAATTCCTTCATTACCCATGTCTATCCAAAGATATCCTTCATAAAAACATATTCTAGCTTCTTCCAAAGATGGATCTTCGCAAGCAGCTACATAATCTTCCCATGTGGCGGCTTGCCATTGGGGGATTTCACCTACTTGAGACACGATGAATTTTGGAGTTGTATAAGTCATGATTCAAAAGTGAATTAAGGATAATTTAATCCTAACTGAAGTTGATATTTATCTGCTGGGGGCCCAGAAACCGGGTTTTTGCGAAAATACTCGTTACAGCCCGCAAAAACCGCAAAAAACCCGGTTTGTTTGATTTTGATGCGGTGTTTATCGAATTACTGTCGGCGCGGGAATTGCTACTTCTAAGTCTGGTTGCAAGTCAAAGACTACGACAAACCTTACTTGAGGCATTAGTTGACGCAGACACAGCAAATGGCCGTCAGCATCCGATCGCCTCCGAAATCGCCCCACAATCGCGCGCTGCATATTTGGCATGAGTTTGGCGATCGCCCAAGGGTAAAGCCGTTTTTGGTACGCGATCGCACCAGGATTCCCGGTGAATCCCTGTTGATAACCGTTTTGTGTCATAATCGTCTGGTATTCGTAAGGAGTACAGGAAAGGGCGTTAGCAAGTCTCTTGCCGGAAATCGACTAACGCCTCTACTACTATGATTAAACACCAAACTCACTTTCTATGTCAATATTTAGCGCTAAATATTAACGCTTATTCTGTCAAAAGGTTCGGTCATCTATGGATCTGAGAGCCTTAAGAGAACGTGCGGGGCTGAAAATTATAGACGTAGCACATATACTAGAATGTGCTGAATCTTCAATTCGCAACTGGGAAAAGGGCCGAACATTGCCAAAGATGGAAGTTTGGCAAGTATTCCGAATGCGGGACTTGTATCGATGTACCGAAGCGGAGTTAGTGCTAGCTGTCAGAAAGTCAATGCCGACGGAACAGAAAGAACAGGAAAAACCGACGGAGTAATACCAATTTAATGGGTCGTTGCACATATTCCGATCCCCCTAAATCCCCCTTAAGAAGGGGGACTTTGATTCGACTCTTGTCCCCCCCTTCTTAAGGGGGGTTAGGGGGGATCGAATTCTATGCAGCTTCATAAAAAATTGGTATAACAATAAATTGGATTTTAGGTTATTTCCCAACCTATGCTAAGCTGTTCGGCATTTAAACTCCTCCGCGTAGGGTGCGTCAGTATTATCAGGTTTTCCGTTTCAACTTTGCTAATTTTTACAACCCGCAAATAGCGGGGCAGATACTACAAAAAACTACGAAGAACGAGCCGGAAACAGATGATAGCGAGTGCCAGGTATCGGAAACGTAGAACAGGCATGGCTTCGTTCAAAAAGTCTAGTTCACAAGTCTTAATAAAAATCTGTAACGCTTAGATGTTACACTTTACAAGTCTCGACGCGAGAGAAGAGACCACCCACAGAACCGGTCGAACACCACCACCCGCTTCTCCTCCTCCCACAACAACAAAACCCCCACACCACAGGGAGGTGAGCTTCTGGTGCTTTTCTGAAAAAATTCTCTGAAAAAGTGATGTCTTTGTAGTACAGCCATGAGTTATTTTTTTTCCAACCTACCTTGTCGCCAAACGCTTCCCATACTTTACCATCATATTTCCTAGTTCCCCCCAGACTTTGATAGATGCGCTTCTGCACGCTAAAGCCGAAGCGCCCATTGCTGTATTTTACCCAAAGTTGGTCAATGGTACGCAAGTCCTCGCAGGGAAAATTATCAATACTTTCTATATCTAGCCATCCTTTTTCCTCCCTACCCGCCACTTTCAACATCACTCTCCTGGTTGCCTCATCGGCTTCTTTCCACTTTTTGGCCGCCAATAAATTCCGCAAGTTTGTATAATCCATCCCCACGGCTGAAATCATCGGGATTTCAGGAGGCGCTGGTTTTGGCTTAGGTATTGGTGCGGATATTGATGCTAGCAATTGATCGATTCGACTAAGCTTAGGGGCCGGGGCTAGGATGGGATCAGAAACCGGGTTTTTTACTGAATCTGTTGGTAACAACGAAGAATCTGATAAAAACCCGGTTTCTTTGGTCGGAGTGTATAAGTCCTGTTTTGGTGCTAAGGCTGTCAATACTTGTTCCGCTGTCCATCTATTTTCTCGCTCTTTTTTCAAACATCCCCTGATTATGGCCGTGAATGGTTCTTGTATTTTTGACCAGTCTATTTCCGGCTGTGCTTCTAGGATTTTTTTTTGCAATTCTTGGTCTGTGTTTCCTGTGAATGGTAGACTTCCTGTCAGGATTTCTGCTGTCATGATTCCCAGAGACCACATATCCCATCCTGTTCCTACTACTCCCTGATAGGATTCTGGGGGAACATAGGATGGTGTACCTTTTATATCTTGGGTTCTCAGCGAGTTGGTGCCGATTTCTCGGAGCAGTCCCAAGTCGGATACTTTCCATTTATCCGCTGCGTATAGCAGGTTGGCTGGTTTGATGTCTCTGTGGACTTTTCGCGGATCTGAATTGTGTAGATAGTTTAATACTGCTGCTGTGGCTTGGACTATTTTTTGTACTTCTGTTATGGATAGTTTTCCGGTTTTTAGTTTTTTTTCTAGGGTGATTGTGGCGATTTCCATGACTATGAATAAATATTCGTCTTCTTTGACTTCGCAGCAGCCTACTGTGTAGCTACGGATGATGTTTTCGTGTAGCAGGTTGGCTGCTGCTCTTATTTCGTTTAGTTGTTTTTTGGCTTTGGTTTCATCTTCTTCTAAGGCGATTAGTTTGATTGCTACTTCCCTGATGAAATCGTCTTTGATTACTTCATCTGCTTTGTATACGGCTCCATATCCTCCACATCCTAGGTATTCTTCCAGGTAGTATTGTTTGTTGACTGTTTCGCCTTGTAGTTTTCTCCAGTGTTTTTCTGGGTACATGATTTTTAGTTGGTGGTTGGTGGTTGGTGATTATTGTATTATACGCCAGATTGATTGTAGGGATAGGGCAGTTTCCGTTGGTGTTTAGACTAAGCTTTTAGTCCGCCAGTCCGCCAGGGAATGAATTCTCTGTCTAAATCAAGTATCACAAACTCACTCTTTTGTCAATACAAACACACTTCCTTCATTCCCGCGCCCAATCCGCAAATCGCTATCCAAATAAGTAACATCCAGCCATCCCTGTTGTTCCCGTGCATCCAGCCCGAAATCTACAGCAGTGAACTTTTTACCCGACTCAATCTCATTGATAAACTTAACCGGAGATTCATAGCCAATCAAGCTGCGTAAACCTAAAATTGACCGCTCAAATTTTACTTGTACTCGACATTCTGAAGTTGCTTCAAATTTTGCCGCTACGCTGACTATTCCCTCTAAATAAGGCAATCCGTAAAGTTCAGCAATGTTATAGATTTTAGATTCTTTAATTCGGATACATTGATAAATTTGACCGAGTTTTAACAAGGGAAAACCGTCGAGATTCAGCAGTGCGCGGCTGGTGGTGTATAATAACCGCCAATCCCCATTTAAGAGCTCTGTGGCTTCCACGGGGCGAGGTGTGGGGTTGAAATCTTCCAAAGAGGCGATCGCACTTAAAATCGCCTGTTTGTCGCTAGCCGTCGCCAGCAAGCCGCGATTCTTACCCGCAATTATTTCTAATAGTCCAGATTTTCCAATCATGATTTTTTAAGAAGGAAGAAGGAAGAAGGAAGAAGTCACCCCCCCCTGCCCCCCCCAAGGGGGGAAATTCAGGAAGAAGGAAGAAGGAAAAATATTCTGATACTCTTTAGTCCGCGCAGGCGGACTTTGTTTGTGTAGTAGCGATTTCAATCGCCGAATACTTGAATCGCCGAGTATTAACCAATGACTAAGATGCCAAACTTCACAAAATAGAGCAGAGTCCGATAGAGGTCTGCTAATTCTTGCTCGTTTTTAACATAGCGTGCGATCGCTTCTCCCACGCTGACAGTACCTTCTTGCTTAATTGTCTCCAAGATCTCCATCTGAATGCTAACAGAAATTCTCCGGTCTTGACCAAAACTGGTAAACCAAATTGTCTGTAACTGCCTCACAAGTTCCGGTGTGGCTATTTTACCCAGACTCAGCATCATCTCATTGCTTAAAGTTCGAGTCGAATAATGGCTTAACACCCGAAATGGATCGTCACCCAGGGGATAAGGTGGCATTCCTGGTTTTACAGGGGCAGATTCTGGTGCAAGAAGGCGAATTTCTGCCAATTCTCGCCACAACTGTTCGTAAGCGGCAATTACCACTTTCCAATCATAAACTTCCCTGGCTCTTTGTCGGGCATTTTCCCCCATCCGCTTTCTCAATTCGCTGTCTGCAATTAATTGGCACAAAGCGCGAGTGCAAGCATCGATGTCAACCGCTGTGGCTAGGGAAGTATGACCCATGTAAGTCGGCCAATTTAAACTATCATCTAGATAATTTATCGCTAAGTCTAAACAAGATTCCGGTGGCGGTATCAGTGTGGGAATTCTGAAACCATCTATTTCATGACGGACTGATTCTTTGTATCCGTTCCAATCGGAGACTATACAGGGCAATCCATTCGCCATCGCTTCAATGGGGGTCAGCCCAAAGGTTTCTTGAATGTTGTCGGAAAGCGAAATAAAAATATCGGCCGCTGACCAAATATTGACTCTAATTTCTGGATTTCTTCCGTCTAAGAAAATAGTATTTACTGAGGGACAAAATACTTTGGCGCTGTTTTTAAAGTCGGGTTCTTCTCTCGGATCTTCGATCCAACCGGCTTGGATTAAGTGAATTTTAGTCTTGGTTTGTTGCGCTGCGCCTTCCAGGGCCATGTACATTGGTACCGGATGAGCTTTTGCGGAAAAGGTTAATCTCCCGACAAATAATACGACTATATCGTCGGCAGAAATTCCGAGTTCTTGCCGCTGTTGATGGCGACTATTGAGTGCGTCTACGCCTTGTGCAAAGACGCTGCAATCGACTCCTAGGGGAATAACTGGCAATTTGACCAAAATTTCGGGTTTACCGCCTGTACGCTGTGCTAGGTACTCGCCCCAGCTAGTCATTACTTGTTCGACGGTGTGTTTGACGGCGGCAGAGGTGCAGATGAGGGCGTCCCAAGGTTGTACTGGTGCTGTGACTAAATTTCCGATCGCATCCATGACATACTTAGTTGCGATCGTGTGGGTAACGCCGCAAACGCTGTAGGCCCGCTGATTGACAAATCGACGTCCCCAAACCATGTCTGAAAGGGCTGGATCGGGTCGGTAAATTGTACCAGGCGCAGATAGCAAATCGGGTCGCTCTTTCTGAATCCACCGGACTTTCCGAGGTTGGGACAGCCAGGGCTGAATGCGGGTACAAAACTCTTGAAATGTGGCTTCGCTGTCGGCGCAACAGTAGAGAGAGTCCGCAGTTCCGTGTTGGACTAAGCTTTTGAGAAATCCTTCTCCGGCGGAATGACGCCCTAAAAGCCTTTTGCCGCCTGTATCGTAGCCATCCTTGGTGTATAAAACTGCTGCTGTTATGTCCATTCTGGGATTTCTCGTCCTTGATGCAAGTTGTAGAGATATTCACTTCGGGAAAATTTTAATACCCCAAAAGCGATAAAAGCTTTACTCTCAAAGAGTTTGAGCTTTTGAGATTGGATGTGTAGAGTGGATGGGATGGATTCAATGGTCGATCGCCATCTATCCGAATATATCCGAGGAGAAGTAACAAAATCTGGTTTCAAACTAAAATATTACTGCAAAAAGATGATGACTCCGAGCGGATTTTGTGCTAATCTAGCGCGCAAGCCTGGGTACGATCGCCTTAACCATGGGCCATCGTACCTAGATCCGGAACCAAAAGGAGCCTGTGGTATAATGCTTTAGCTCTGCTAAATACCCGATTTCCAAGGCTACATCAAAGTAGTGGTCAGGCAAGCAAATTACCTCAATTCGATCGAGTATTTGTGTTTAAAAACCGAGAATTATGTACAACCCATCTCTGCGTCAAATACCCCGCCATCTTCCTGCTGATGTCATTCCATTAAAGCAGCAATCTTCTCTGTTAGATTGGCTGGAATCTACCAATCGCCTGTTAGCAAGGGATGTTCAAGAACCGGACTATCTACACGAAGAAGAAATCTCAGAATTGATGGCAGTTGACGACAACCCCTATGATGACTTAGACGACGAAGTTGATGACGATGTGGCTGCTGGCGATGACTAACGACTAATAGACATCTCCTAAAAAGAAAGTCAAGAACAAGCTAAAGGGCTGGTTCTACAATAATTACGGGAGAGGTCTAATAGGGACTAATAGGGTGCAGGACTTAGCTAGTAACAGGGAAGAAAAAAACTCATAACTTCCCCGATAGTCAATGCCATACCCAAATTACCAAACTGTCAATTTTCTTGTTATCAAATGGTGTGTGGTGAGGAGTTTTATGGATAACTTTTTGGATGAGAAAGTTTCTTTGAGTATGGCTTTAAAACTTACAGGCAGGAATTTATTCCTGCTGCTGAGTTTGGGGCTCGGCATTGCATCTATCGGTTTAGATTTGGCCGCGGGTAGATTTTTAAATTCACCTACATCCCTATTTATGCCGCTAGTTGTTTGTGCTTTGTGCGCAGCGGGTTTGGGTTCTGTAGTTGTACCTTTACTTCAAAAACTCAAAGCCGGACAAATAATCCGCGAGGACGGCCCTCAAGCACACTTGAAAAAAGCAGGAACCCCCACCATGGGAGGCATATTTTTTGTGCCTGTAGGAGTCGCTGTCGCCTTACTTTGGTCTAGGTTTAACTCTGATGTGGTGGCAGTTTCGGCTCTAACTTTAGCTTACGGTTTTATCGGCTGGTTAGATGACTGGCAAATTCTGCGCCGCAAGTCGAATAAAGGTATTTCTCCTCGGATGAAGTTGGCTTTGCAAATAGGTTTTGCTGCTCTATTTTGTCTGTGGCTAATGTTTCATCAACCCACTATTTCTACAAATATTCCTTTGCCATTTGGGATAGTATTGCCCTTAGGTTTGCTGTTTTGGCCGCTGGCTGGTTTTGTGCTGGTTGCCGAAAGCAATGCTACTAATCTTACGGATGGCGTTGACGGATTGATGGGTGGTTTGGGGGCGATCGCACTTTTGGGATTAGGTGCATCTGTAGCTTCAACTTCACCCGAATTAATGATATTTTGTGTCTGTATGAGCGGCAGTTGTTTGGGTTTCTTGACTCACAACCGCAATCCAGCCCGCGTGTTTATGGGCGATACAGGTGCCTTAGCCTTGGGAGGTGCTTTGGCTGCGGTAGCTTTATTAACTAATAGCCTTTGGATATTATTAATCATCAGCATCATTTTCTTGGTAGAAACGCTGTCAGTCATAGCTCAAGTCAGTTATTACAAGGCTACAAAAGGGCCCGATGGCATCGGCAAGCGTCTGTTAAAAATGGCTCCTCTGCACCATCATTTAGAGTTGTCTGGCTGGTTAGAAACTCAGGTTGTAGGTATATTTTATTTGACTAACGCGCTCCTGGTGTTAATGATTGTTTTGTTGACTGGCAACAGTTGACTGTGGATTGGGTAAGGCATTGTGCAGGGGATGTAAGAGATATTGTCTAGTGTCAATAACAGGCAAGATGCCTGTTCCACAAGAATTCAAAGGTAGTTGTGGAACAGGCATCCCTTCGACCCTTCGACTACGCTCAGGACACCGCCTGCCTGTTCAAGACTCGCTTTTTGGGAGATGTCTAATGGAACTTAATAACGCTTTTTAATTATTTGAACGAACCGCGAAGACGCGAAGAGCGCGAAGGAAGAGTTGTTTTGAATGATTAAAATGTTTTTACCGGAAGTTTCGGTGGTAGTGCCAATTTATAACGGTGAGGCGGATTTGCCGGAGTTAATTGAGTGTTTGCGATCGCAAACTTATCCACCAGACAAAGTAGAATATATATTAGTAGACAACAACAGTCGCGATCGCACTTCAGCAATCCTCGAAACAGCAGTCTCTAACCCCCCCTCAGTCCCCCCCTTGGTAAGGGGGGGAGGTAAGATAGGAGTTTCTAACCCCCCTTTACCAAGAGGGGGAGGGGATTTGGATAGAATAACTATTCGCCACCTCACTGAAAACCAGATTCAAAGTTCCTACGCCGCCCGCAACCAAGGAATTCACAACTCGAAAGGTGAAATCATTGCCTTTACTGATACAGACTGTCGCCCGGAATCTGAGTGGTTGGAAAATTTAGTTCAGCCTTTTGTGAATCCAGAAATAGCGCTTTCCGCCGGGGAAATACTCGCATTACCCGGTAAAACTATTTTAGAACAACACGCCGATCGCCAAAATACTCTATCTCAAAAACATACACTCGCTCACCCTTTTTGTGCCTACGGCCAAACTGCCAATTTAGCTGTACGCAAGCTTGTTTTAGAAACAGTCGGTTTATTTCGCCCCTACCTTACGAGTGGTGGCGATGCGGATTTGTGCTGGCGGATTTTGCGGGAAACATCTTATAAGTTGGATTTTGTCGAAAGTGCCATTGTGCGACACCGACACCGCAGTACATTAAAACAGTTGCAAAGTCAATGGTATCGGTACGGTGAATCTAATAAATACTTGCACGAACTCCACGGTGTCGATTTGATGCGAGAATTGACAACACAGGAATATTTGTATCGGCTGGCGAGGTGGCTGTTGAAGGAATTGCCGGTTGCTGCGGTGAAGCGCGCGATCGGCTCTTCGGATCTGGTAGATTTGTTGAGTACGCCGATCGGTCTAGTGAATGTTAGGTCAAGGGCGATCGGACAGCTAAGAGCGAAACTTCCCGAATCCGCTTGGGAAATAGAGCCGTTTTAATATTTTAGAGCAATCAATCATGGATTCCATCGAAAGTGCGATCGACCGTTCTCGCTTTGTATACAACCTTGTTTATCAATAAGTAAAAAAACTGATACATCGAGTCCGCTGGCCATCTGATATCAAATCCGTTGGTATCGTCCTGTATTCATCTCTCTCTTCTCCTCCTCTGTGCCCTCTGCGCTCTCTGCGGTTAAATCATTCCGATACAACCGTAAACGATATTATAAGTAGAGTTTATAGGTACAGATAAATATGGTGAATCAGAAATCTGAAAATTTAACGCAATACTTAATATAAAATTAATAAGTCTATTCTGAAGCGCCTAGTCTCAAGACAACCAGTAACTGGAAGACTGACGCAAAAAATGCCTCTACTTCTGAATTCTGGCTTTCCCATACTGTAGTCAGGGCGATCGGAATTATTCTCAGATTTTTAAAGTTTTGTAACATTTACAGGTAATGCCAATGGCTCAAATCCTACTCCAGACCGTTTGGTTAATACCTTGCTATCCACTCATCGGTGGAGTTCTGTCGATGCTGTGGTTTCCGGCTGTCACCCGCCGCACGGGGCCAAGGCCATCCGGTTATCTTAATGCCATCTTCACATTCCTGGCTTTCGTACACGGCGTCATCGCCCTCACAGCTATCTGGAACCAGCCAGCACAACAGCAGTTCATACCCTGGCTGAATGTCGCAGGTTTAGACTTAACCATTCCCGTCGAAATCTCTAGTGTCACCGTCGGGGCGACAGTTTTGGTTACGGGACTGAACTTGCTGGCGCAGATTTATGCCTTTGGTTACATGGAAATGGACTGGGGCTGGGCTAGGTTCTTTTCCCTGATGGGGCTGTTTGAAGCGGGGATGTGTGGCTTAGTGCTCTGCAATTCCCTGTTTTTCAGTTACATGATTTTGGAAGTTCTCACTTTGGGCACCTACCTGCTAGTCGGGCTGTGGTTCAATCAGTCTTTGGTGGTTACAGGAGCTCGCGATGCTTTCTTAACCAAGCGGGTAGGAGATTTATTCCTGTTGATGGGAGTAGTCTCAATTCTGCCGCTGGCTGGAACTTGGAATTTTGACGAGTTGGCTGTGTGGGCTCAGACTGCGAAGGTTGACCCCACTGTCGCGACGTTGTTGGCCTTGGCTTTGATTGCTGGCCCGATGGGGAAATGCGCTCAGTTTCCCTTGCACCTGTGGCTGGATGAGGCAATGGAGGGCCCTCTGCCGGCTACGATTTTGCGGAACACCGTAGTCGTGGAGACTGGTGCTTGGATTTTGATTAAATTACAGCCGGTAATTGCTTTGTCGCCGATCGGACTAGAGACAACTATTATTGTAGGTGCTGCGACGGCGGTGGGTGCTTCCTTAATTGCGATCGCCCAAATCGACATCAAGCGCACGCTTTCCTATATAGTTAGCTCATACATGGGCTTAGTATTTATCGCCGTCGGCACGGGACAAGCCGAAACCGCCCTGACATTGATCTTTGCCTACAGCTTAGCAATGGGTTTGTTGGTAATGAGCATCGGTTCGGTAGTTTGGAACAGTATCACTCAGGATGTCCGTTCTCTCGGTGGTTTGTGGGGAAAACGTCCGGTATCGGCAATCTCGTTTATTGTCGGTAGCGCTGGATTGGTTGGATTACCGCCCTTCGGCTGTTTCTGGGCTTTAGAAGAATTCACATCAGGACTTTCGGAAACTCACCCTTTCTTGTTAGGAATAGTTTTGTTTGTCAATGGTGTCACTGCTTTTGGGCTAGTGCGCGTCTTCGGCTTAGTTTTCGGTGGTAAACCAAAGCAAATGACCGAACGTTCGCCAGAAGTTCATTGGCCATTCATCTTACCGATGATGATTTTAATGGGCTTTACTTTGCACGTTCCGCATTTTTTGGCAGCGTGGCAATTGTTACCTGTAGCTAGTTTGAATTATACCGTAACTGGACTGGTAGTTTTGTCAAGTGCGATCGGCATCGGTGCAGGAGCATTTGTTTACCTGAATGAGAAATGGGAAAAACCAGTGCGAATTGGTTCTCAAGCCCTACAAGACTTTTTTGCCTACGACTTTTACACTGCCAAACTTTACCGCGTCACCGTGATATTTGCAGTCGGTTTAGTGGCTCAAATTGTCTCTTGGGTCGATCGCAATATTGTTGACGGATTCGTGAACTTGATCGGTTTGGCAACGGTTTTCGGCGGGCAAAGCCTCAAGTACAACGTTAATGGTCAAACTCAATTTTACGCCTTGACAATTCTCTTCGGAGTTGGAATTTTGGGACTGATTGTAAGCTGGCCTCTATTAGCTCGCTTATCGCTGATTGTGGGCGGGTAAAGAGACAATAAGATTTTGGATTTTAGGTGCCACTTTTAGTCTACAATCTTAAAATCACGAATTCTTGAACCAAGATTTCAAACATTTTCAAATACGGCAACATCCATGAATATAAACGACAAAAAAGTCAATCTTTCCCGGCGCAATTCCCTCAAATTTGTCGCAGGTGCGATCGGCACAGGGATACTCGCAGCACGAGTAGGCGGTGATGTGGTTGCACCAGAACCAGCAATCGCTCAAAATGACTTGACTCCCGATGCAGCTTTGAAACAGTTAATGGACGGGAACAAGCGGTTTGTGGACAGAAAACGCCAAACTCCCAACCAAGACTTTGTTCGCCTCACCGAAGTTGCCAAATCTCAAAAACCCTTTGCGGCGATTCTCGGCTGTGCAGATTCCCGCTTTCCTCCTGAGATGATATTCGATCGGGGGTTCGGAGATTTATTTGTCTGTCGCGTAGCCGGAAATGTTGCTACCCCAGAAGAAATTGGCAGCCTGGAATATGGCACCCTGGTATTGGGAGCAAAAGTCCTGGTGGTAATCGGACATGAAAGGTGCGGTGCGGTAGACGCAACCATCAAAGGTGCTGAAGTTCCCGGTCAAATTGGCAGTTTGCTAGCAGCCATTAAGCCTGCTGTAGAAAGCTCAAAAGACAAAACCGGCGATCGGCTAGAAAATGCCTGCAAAGCCAATGTGGTGCTACAAGCTAACAAGTTAAAAGCATCTCCAGTCATCTCTAAGTTAATTGCTGAGAATAAACTGAAGATTGTTGGTGGCTACTACGATTTAGACACGGGTGCAGTCAATATTCTTGTTTAATCGTAATGCAATTTTGGATTGATAATTTGGGGAAAATCAACATAGACTTGTAGGGTGCGTCAGACGAAGCTATAGGACGATGATCGATGGTTTCGGATCTGACGCACCTTACTAAGGGTGACACCTGCGTCCAGGACTGTAACATCTCAACTCTCAAATTGTCAAACAAAAAGAACGAGAAAAATTGATTCTTTACTCTTCACTTTTCACACATTATGCTTAGTGCCTTGCTCTGGTTGCCCGCGTTGGGCGCTGCGGTAGTCGGGTTCCTACCCGGAAACATGAATGGGATGCGACTGCGTTCAATAGCATCAGCTTTTGCTCTTGCTGTTTTTGTATTAAATATCTGGCTACTGACTCAATTCGATCCAGCTAATTCGGGACTGCAATTTCAAGAATATTTGCCTTGGATTCCGCAATTAGGTTTGAGCTACAAATTAGGCATTGATGGCTTGTCTTTGCCACTGCTGGTTTTGAGTGCATTACTAACGCTATTAGTCATTTATGGCACTGGCGAAGCGGTGGCTAGACCCCAACTTTACTACGCATTAATTCTGCTAATCAATGCTGGTATTGCTGGAGCTTTGATGTCTCAAAATTTGCTGCTGTTTGTACTTTTTTACGAACTAGAATTAATTCCTTTTTACCTGTTAATTGCAATTTGGGGCGGCAAGCAGCGAGAATATGCTGCGATGAAGTTTCTGATCTACACGGCTATTTCAGGACTTTTAGTTTTAGGAGGATTTTTAGGTGTTGCTTGGCTGAGTGGCTCTTTAAACTTCGATTACAGTGCGATTCATACTCAGGATTTATCCTTTAAAACACAATTGATCCTGTTAACAATTGTGCTACTTGGGTTGGCGATTAAAGTTCCCTTAGTACCCCTACATACTTGGCTACCGGATGCTTACGTCGAAGCTTCACCAGCAACTGCAATTCTGCTGGGTGGCATTTTGGCGAAGTTGGGAACTTACGGATTAATCCGGTTCGGTTTGCAGATGTTTCCCGAAACTTGGTCAATTATCGCTCCCGGTTTGGCGATTATTGGCACGGTAAGTGTGATGTACGGGGCTTTGAGCGCGATCGCCCAAAAAGACATCAAGCGCATGGTAGCCTATAGTTCGATCGGACATATGGGATACATCCTGGTAGCCTGTGCAGCGGGCACGAAACTCGCGTTAATCGGCGCTGTCGGGCAAATGGTAAGCCACGGCTTGATTTTAGCTTTGCTATTTTATTTAGTAGGCATCATCGAAACCAAAGTCGGCACGCGGGATTTGGACGTGCTCAACGGCTTGATGAATCCGATGCGGGGTTTACCGACGGCAAGTTCGCTGTTAGTTTTGGGTGGGATGGCAAGTGCCGGTATTCCTGGTTTGGTGGGTTTTATTGCCGAATTTTTAGTATTTCAGGGCAGTTTTTCTATCTTTCCAATTCCCACTTTAATCTGCATTTTAGCTTCTGGTTTAACAGCCGTTTACTTTGTGATTCTACTCAATCGCACCTGTTTTGGGAAGTTGGATAACGCTACGGCTTACTATCCTCCTGTTACCTTTGGCGAAAATATGCCAGCGCTGGTTTTGGCTGGTATCATTTTTGTGTTAGGAATTCAGCCTGGTTGGTTGCTGAAGTGGAGCGAATCGACTACAAATGCGATCGTTGCTACTCTTCCGGCTGACAGAAATGCTCAAGTAGCTATTAGTTATTCCGTAGAAAAGTCGGCGATTGAAATCGCATCTACACAAACGAAGTCCGCCTCCGTGGACTAAGAAATTAACTGGTTCCTAGGCTCTGCCTGGGAACCGATATCTAGAGGCTCTGCCTCGCGAGAGATTTAACTGGTTCCTAGGCTCTGCCTGGGAACCGATATCTAGAGGCTCTGCCTCGCGAGAGATTAGGAAAATTGGAGGCAGAGCCTCCGGATCTACGTTCCCAGGCAGAGCCTGGGAACGAGTAGATAACGAGTAGATAAATATTGAAATTCACTCAAACCAAAGGAAGAAACAATGGTACAAACTCCTAATAAACCGGCAACTAAACTACCTCCTTCCAAGCACGAATTTGCGGAGGTAATTCATCGGCTAGAAGCAGGCGGCGCGATGATTCCAGATACGCCGGAAAATCTGATGCAAATCATCGCTATTTGGAAAGCTTATGCAGTCCCGATGGACTTCTACTGGCGGGATTTGCTTTACATCGCTGAACGGGTATTTTTACACCCGCTTCCTTTCTTTAAATACTTCTTACCCCAAGAGTATTTAGACTTGCAAAATCACTATGCAGGTGACGGTGCAGATTTGCGAATATGGCGGGGGACTGGCAGCGTTCACCCTGAACTTTTGGAGTTCATGGAAAAGGGAGAAACTGGTAAACTACCACGGCTGTTTCACCATTTGTGGCACGATCGCATTAACATGGAATTTGCCGAAGAGTGCATGAGATCCATGCTGTGGCACCGGGGCTTGTACGTGCCGACGAATCAATTCGATCCTTATTTGGACAGTGACGAATATAAAGCTAATGCCGATCGCGCCATTAAAGCTTACTTCAAAAAAGACCCGTTCATGCTGGGACTTCATGCAGCATTTCCCGAAATGTTTTTAGAACAATGTCGCCAAATGTCTTATTACAGCAATCTCGGTTTATTCTGGGAAGTAATGGCACCAGTGTTTTTTGAAGTTTCGGATCTTTACGATGAAGGGAAAGTTAAGACAGTCCCCGATGCGATGAACTTCCTGGTAAATGGGATATTTGCGATCGCCGGAAGGCCCATTTACCACCATGTCCAAATCGACGGCGAAACCTACGAAATCATCCCGAAATCCAAAGGTTTCACTTGGCTTTACGAAGCAGCATTACCTTACGTAGAAGCTGTATTTTACCGCACTTCGCCGTTCCGAGGTACAAAATCTTACAACGCCCAAGCTAAAGAAATTCCTGAAGATCAAAAAGACTTCCACTACGGAGTGTTGTATGCAGACAAATTCCCCGTAGGTACGGCAGGAATTCCACCGACATTGCTAGCCCAAGATATGTTGCATTTCTTGCCGCCTTACTTGCTGGATTTCTACAAAGGGCGCTGTCGTGGCGAAGATGATATCCTCAATCAAATTGGAGTAACATTTCAGCGATCGATGTATTGTGTAACTTCCGCAGTATTTCAAGCATTGCGGACTGCGCTGTTATATCCTTTGGACGACCCAAATCCGAAGCATTTGAAGGCAAATCGAGCATTTTTCGAGTCACAGCTCGATCGCTTCTGCCGCCCAGAATACGGCATGAAATATGCAGCGAAATTGAATAGCATTCAGACTTCCGATTACAGGTAAAGAATGTTTAGCTGCGAGTCCACGAGTCCGCCAGGGGTTTAAACCCCTGGCTCAAAGCTCAAGTCGGTTTCAACCGACTGGGGAACATGAGAGCTTTTGAATTGGTTTCAAAAGTGGTATGATATTAAATCAGTTGGCATCAAAATTATTCATCTTTCACTCTTCTCTTCCTCTGCGCTCTCTGCGCTCTCTGTGGTAAAAAAAATCCAATCTAAAAAAGAATCATGAATAGCCAAGATGTAGCAAAATATATCGAAGCCACCGATGGGAGTTCCAAACCTTGGCTGTTAGTGCAACTCCGACTCAAAAAACTGCAAGAAAGGCGATCGGAAATTTCTGCCGAAGAATATGTTACAGAACTTACCGACATTCACAAAGATTTAATGAATCTGGGGGAATGGTGGCTCGGCATCGAGGATGAAGTGTTTTAAAAGCCACAAACTATTTTGTATCAGCCATAATGGAAGTACAACCGAGAGACATTCAAAATTACCAAACAGCAGATGGAAAAATTCCTTTCTCAGAGTGGCGGGATGCGTTGCGAGATAGCAGAGCTAAAGCTAAAATACTGGAGGGATTATGAGAGTAGAGATGATGTCTAGAAGTATCAGCTATCAAGAAGAATTAATTGAATCTCTAAAAGCTCCTTTAGAGGCAGCTCCTTATATTGAGGCTTGCTTGGAGGAGGAGAATTCAGAGGTGCTAAAGCTGGCATTAAATGATGTTGTTGAGGCTCATCACAGGATGAATGAACTCTCAGAAGATGTTACAGCACTTTTGACCAAACTGGGCGAACTATTGTCGGAAAAAAAAGGATCGGAAATTTACTGTTTGAGTGCTTTACTGGATGCACTGGGTTTTCAACTGACTGTGACTGTTAAGCAGAGAAATTATTGAAAAGTTGAAGTTGCCACCCCCTACAAGTTAGCGCAGGCTGTTGATGTGTCGATCGCACAGAGGATTGTCCATTTTCTACCTTCATGTTCTCACTTAGCCATTAGTTTTAATTTTTCCTTTGCCCATTCTCGTAGTTGCACGTCGGGCCGATCGCCCTTTAAAATTTATCCATCAAATCTTTTTCTGCGGCATAAACATCTCGTAGCTGTTGTAGCCCCGCCCCAGAAATCGCCGATTTAACTTTGCCTACCAACAGTCCCCACTCCAGCAAGCTGTCAACAGAAACAGCCTCTTTGAACTTGTGCGTGTAGAATTTAGTCCAAAATAGCGGTGCTAGCTTGCTTTTCCAGCGTTTGTACCATCTGCCAAAATCTTGCAGTGCGGGTTCAATTACTTCCACAATCGGCGGAAAATCGGCGTAGCTGACAAATCGGCTGATGTGTTTACCGTGCACGTAAACCATGTAGCGACAGCATTCTATCCGGTAAATGTCGTCTACTGAGATATTGAACAGCAGTGCGACTGTTTCTTCTGTAACAAATCTCGCCAGCGGATGCAGGATGGGAGATTTGTGAATTATTTTGGATTCTGCGATCGCCGATGATTTTCTCGAAGTATCTGATATCATAGTAAGTGCCTATTCTGATTGTAGATAAATCTATTGATGGTAGGTCAGACAGCTAGTAACTGTCTATTGAAGTTTTGAAAACGATCGCCCTTTAGTTTTCGAGGCCGGAGGGCGATCTGCTTTTTCAGATAAAATTATTGTAAGGTGTTATAACACCCATTGTCAAGCATGGGTTTAGTTAGAATTAAAGTCAGAGAACTAGCCGCCGAGAAAGGCTGGACATTCAAGGAAGTTTCAGAACGTTCTGGGGTTGTCTACAACACTGTCAAGCATTATGCTCGTTGTCCTGGGCTGACAACCGTTGACTTTACCTTACTGCTGAAATTAGCTCGAACTTTTGATGTGATGATTGAGGATTTGGTTGAGGTTTTGGAAGAATAGCCGATCGCCCTTAGTTGTCCAGACGTGAGGCGATCGCTTTTTCAGATACAATTATCTTAAAACGCAACTGCATTATTTGTCAAGCATGGGTTTAGTCAGAGTTAAAGTGCGAGAGCTAGCGGCTGAGAGGGGCTGGACATTTAAGGAGGTGGCTGAGCGATCGGGCGTGATCTACAGCACCATAACCAGCTATGCTCGTCGTTCCGAAATTTCAATGGTTGACTTTACGGCCCTGTATAAGTTAGCGCGGGCGTTTGATGTGATGATTGAGGACTTGGTGGAGATTATTGAGGAATAGATTGATCGACCTTAAGTTGTCTAGACGGGGGGCGATCGCTTTTTTGTATTTGTTGCACTATAGCATGATTAACTGGGACTTGTCAAACATTATCGTACTTAATTTGACCGAGGATGCTAATATCAAGGAAAGTTATTCATAGTTGATTATTCTTCGTGGCAAAAACTAATACTGCGATCGCGGTCAGTTCCGTGATTAAGGAAGTCATTCAAAAACAAGCCCAAGCGACCAGACTCACCCAGAAGGAAGTCGTGTATTTGGGAATGCTGGCAATTGATGCACTCGATAAGGAAAGTCGCCAAGAGTTGGCTGATAAGGTGCACCAAATGCAGGTAAATGGCGAGATTTGAGGGGTTGAGGGCGATCGCCCTTTCCACATTTCCACTATAAACCATTTGCTTCGTCTTGTCAAGACGCGCTTAAGCATTTTGCATCGCAGCTAAAACCTTAGCTTAAAGGTGCTAAGATTTAGTCAAAGTTGTTAATCTCCCGTTATTTTTGTGACTAGAGCCAGTACCGCGATCGGAGTCAGCCCAATTATCAAGGATATAGTGCAGAAAAAGGCGCTAGCAACCAGACTAACGCTGAAAGAAATTATATATGTCGGAATGCTGGCGATCGACGAGTTGGACGAAAAGCGCCTGCAAGAGTTGGCGGACAAGGTGCATCAGATGCAGGTGAATGGGGAGATTTGAGGGGATAAGGGCGATCGGGCTTTTGGTGAAGTGAAAAGGGCGATCGGCTTTTCGTTAGATATATCCTGTGGAACTCGTCTACTGAGCCAAATTATGATTTTTCTACCAATAAAAAGGACGGGGCTTTAGACCCAATTTCTTGGTAAATTGAATCGTCAGCACTAGGCTATTTACGGATACATAGGCTTAAGAAGCCGGAAGCCTTGTCTCAACTAAACTTTGTGTCTCGCTCGGTGCGATGGTGGAGAGCGAGCGAGCGCCAGATTAACTAACAATTTTACCATAAAATAAACTTACGGCATATCTCTTAATATTTCTTAAATAAGTCAGCATTTGCTGATTGATTGACTTCACATTGTACCGCGGCACTATCATTTTTCCCTAGGGTGTAAATTACCGCAAACAGATTTGACATAATGGTTTTCAGGACAGAGCGATCGCACTTTTATTCCGGCTTGACAGACTCAGCCAACCGCTTCGCATTCTCCCGGCGATAAACATTAATCGGACTGTTGCGAATATCAGCTTCTACCATCGCAATTAGTTCATCTAAACTGAGAGTCAGAGCGTCAAGCCGTAGACAGACACCTCGCAGATTTCTCACAGTCTTTTCGATTATTTCTGGTTCAGGGAGTTTCGGTTTTTCACTCATGACAGGTTAAAATCTCTTTTCGCTTCCCGGATAGTGGCCTCGATGGCATCGGCATCAGCTTGTGCTTGCTCAATCGTTTGAGCTAGTAAATTTAGCATAGCAGAAGAAGCTGTTGGCTGTGATTCAGAAATCCGCAGCAGCAATGTGTAAAAGCGAGAGTAAGGGTTTCTTAACCTTTCAGTAGCATTTTGAAGCTGCTCTAATACCGTAGCAGTCGCTTCTATCTCCCCATATTGCTGAAATATTGCAAATTCTGCCGATGAAGCTTGATCAATTCCTGCCAAAAGCCTCGCCTGCAAATTCAAGATAGTAGCAATTGTTTCCTGCGTTAACTTCGCCATAAAAAATATTCTTCTCAACAATTAACTAGCCTACCAAAAAATCCCCCGCCAGAAGGCAGGGGATTTCAGTTAATTACCTAGAAACCAGAGTTCAGAGTTACCCGAATTTCCCGGCCGTCGAGGCAATTACAAAGGCCGCGTAAGTGAAGACATTACCCACCGTAAAGTGAACTAAGCCAACCAAACGACCTTGGACGATAGAAAGAGCAACTGGCTTGTCCTTCCAGCGAACCAAGTTCGCCAAAGGAGTGCGCTCGTGAGCCCAAACCAAAGTCTCGATCAACTCTTGCCAGTAACCTCTCCAAGAGATCAGGAACATGAAACCAGTTGCCCAAACCAGGTGTCCGAATAAGAATATCCAGGCCCAGATAGACAAGTTGTTTGTACCATACGGGTTGTAACCGTTGATCAACTGAGAAGAATACAGCCAGAGGTAATCGCGGAACCAGCCCATCAGGTAGGTAGAAGACTCATTGAACTGAGCCACATTACCTTGCCAGATGCCCAGGTGCTTCCAGTGCCAGTAGAACGTTACCCAAGCTAGGGTGTTCAACATCCAGAAGACAGACAGGTACATGGCGTCCCAAGCAGAGACATCGCAAGTACCGCCACGGCCGGGGCCGTCGCAAGGGAAAGCATAACCGAAGTCTTTTTTGTCCGGCATCAGCTTAGAACCGCGTGCATCCAGAGCGCCCTTGACCAAGATCAAGGTGGTGGTGTGCAAGCCAAGTGCGATCGCGTGGTGAACCAAGAAATCGCCAGGTCCGATCGCCAAGAACAGAGAATTTGTACTGCTGTTGATTCCTTCCAACCAGCCTGGGAGCCATACGTTGCCGTAGTTTGGCCAAGCGGTAGCAGCAATGCTATCAGGGTTGGAAAGAAACACGTCCATGCCGTACAGAGCCTTCCCGTGAGCAGCTTGGATGAACTGTGCGAACACTGGTTCAATCAAGATTTGCTTTTCAGGAGTTCCGAAAGCGACTACAACGTCGTTGTGAACGTACAAGCCGAGAGTGTGGAAGCCCAAGAACAGCGATACCCAGCTCAAGTGAGAGATAATCGCTTCTTTGTGCTGCAACACGCGATCGAGCACGTTACCTTTGTTAGCTTCAGGATCGTAGTCCCGGACCAAGAAGATAGCTCCGTGGGCGAAAGCGCCGACCATGATGAAACCAGCAATGTATTGGTGGTGCGTATACAACGCAGCCATTGTCGTGTGATCCTGCGCTATGAAAGCATAGGGAGGCATCGCGTACATATGCTGCGCTACCAGAGAGGTAATCACGCCCAAAGCAGCGAGGTGAATTCCTAACTGGAAGTGCAGGGAGTTGTTGTAGGTTTCGTAGAGACCTTGGTGAGGCAGGTTGAACTGACCTTCACTCTTGCCGCCTACCAAACCTGCTTTAGAATCCAACATTTCTTTGATGTTGTGACCGATACCGAAGTTAGTCCGGTACATATGACCGGCAACGATAAACAGCACAGCGATCGCCAAATGGTGATGAGCAATGTCCGTCAACCACAGAGACTCTGTTTGAGGGTGGAAGCCGCCCAAGAAAGTCAGAATCGCAGTTCCTGCGCCTTCGGAAGTACCGAATACGTGGCTTGCTGCATCTGGGTTCTCGGCGTATACGCCCCAATTACCAGTGAAGAAAGGAGCCAAACCAGCCGGGTGAGGAGGGGTAGACAAGAAGTTTTCCCAACCTACGTGCTGTCCGCGAGATTCGGGGATAGCAACGTGAACCATGTGACCAGTCCAAGCCAAAGAGCTGACACCGAACAAACCAGCCAAGTGGTGGTTGAGGCGAGATTCAGCATTCTTAAACCAAGACAAGCTGGGGCGGTACTTAGGCTGGAGGTGTAACCAACCAGCGAACAGGAAGACAGAAGCCAGAAATAGCAAGAAGATAGCTCCTTGATACAAGTCAGCATTCGTCCGAATTCCTTGAGTAAACCACCAATGGTAAACACCAGAGTAGGAGATGTCCACCGGATTGGAAGCGCCAGCTTGAGTGAAAGCCTCAACTGCTGGAGCGCCGAATTGCGGGTCCCAAATCGCGTGAGCGATCGGGCGGACGTTTAGAGGGTCTTTAATCCACTGTTCAAAGTTACCTTGCCATGCTACATGGAAGAGGCTGCCGGAAGTCCACAAGAAAATGATTGCTAGGTGGCCGAAGTGAGAAGCAAAAATCTTTTGGTAAAGATTTTCTTCGGTCATGCCATCGTGGCTTTCAAAGTCGTGTGCTGTGGCAATCCCGTACCAGATCCGCCGTGTAGTCGGGTCTTGGGCAAGGTCTTGGCTAAATTTTGGAAATTTGGTTGCCATAAGCCTTGATAAATCCTGAATCCTGAACGTTGAAGGGGTTCGGTTCGGAGGTTTGGGTTCCGGGTTTGAGAGCGATCCCAAATCCAGAATCCAAAACCTGGAGGTAGTTTAACCTACCGAGATGATTCGCGCTAAGAAGAATGCCCACGTTGTGACAATTCCTCCTAGGAGGTAGTGAGCTACACCCACAGCCCGACCCTGAGTAATGCTCAGAGCGCGAGGTTGAATCGAAGGAGCTACCTTGAGTTTATTATGAGCCCAAACAATGGACTCAATCAATTCTTGCCAGTAACCACGACCGCTGAACAGGAACATCAAGCTGAAGGCGAAGACAAAGTGTCCAGCTAGGAACATCAGACCGTAGGCCGACAGTGCCGAACCGTAGGACTGAATCACCTGAGAAGCTTGGGCCCACAGGAAGTCACGCAACCAACCATTGATAGTGATCGCACTTTGTGCGAAATTACCACCGGTGATGTGAGAAATTGTGCCATCTGAATCGACGGTTCCCCACACGTCCGACTGCATTTTCCAGCTAAAGTGGAAAATCACAATCGAGATGCAGTTATACATCCAGAACAAGCCTAAGAAGACGTGATCCCAACCTGAAACTTGGCAGGTGCCGCCACGGCCGGGGCCGTCGCAAGGGAACCGGAAGCCCAAGTTGCCTTTGTCAGGCACCAAGCGAGAACTGCGTGCGAACAACACGCCCTTCAAAAGAATCAGAACTGTAACGTGAATTGTGAAAGCGTGGATGTGGTGGATCATGAAATCCGCCGTACCCAACTCGATCGGCATCATCGCTACTTTGCCGCCTACTGCTACAGCACCGCCGCCAAAAGCGTGACTGACGATTTCCATAGCATTAGGAGCTGTGTTACCCGGAGCCGCAGCGTGAATATTTTGTATCCACTGGGCAAATACTGGGCGCAATTGAATCCCCGTATCCGAGAACAAATCTTGAGGACGACCGAAAGCGCGCATCGTGTCGTTGTGAACGTATAAACCAAAGCTGTGGAAGCCTAAGAATATACAAACCCAGTTCAAGTGAGAGATAATTGCATCTCTGTGGCGGAGTACCCGATCGAGCAAGTTATTCACGTGCTGCGCCGGATCATAATCCCTAACCATGAAGATTGCTGCGTGAGCCGCTGCTCCCACAATCAGGAATCCGCCAATCCACATGTGGTGGGTGAACAGGGATAGCTGAGTCGGGTAGTCGGTCGCGATGTACGGATACGGAGGCATCGCGTACATATGTTGAGCCACGATGATGCTGATCGAGCCCATCAAAGCCAAGTTCAACGACAGTTGGGCGTGCCAAGACTGTGTGAAGATTTCGTACATCCCTTTGTGGCCTTCGCCAGTGAAGGGACCTTTGTGAGCTTCCAAAACTTCTTTAAAGCTGTGGCCGATGCCCCAGTTAGTACGGTAGAAGTGTCCGGCGACGATGAACAGCACTGCCAACGCTAAGTGATGGTGCGCTGTATCGCTCAGCCACAAACCGCCTGTGGTGGGATTCAGACCGCCTTTAAAGGTCAGGAAGTCAGTGTATGCGCCCCAGTTGAGGGTGAAGAAGGGCGTTAAACCTTGAGCGAAGCTGGGGTAGATATCAGCCATCAAGCCAGCGTTGAAAAGCCACTCGTGTGGCAGCGGGATATCGGCAACTGTTTTAATCAGTTTGCCACCTACTGTCAACGGTGAGCCTGCATCGATCGCGTCCATGCAAGCATTTATCGGCAGAGCAACGTGAATTTGTTGTCCTGCGAAGCCCAAGCAGCCGCAGCCTAGCAAACCTGCCAAGTGGTGGTTCATCATCGATTCCACGTTCTGGAACCATTCCAGTTTCGGAGCGCGGACGTGATAGTGGAACCAACCGGCAAACAGCATCAAAGCTGCCATTACCAATGCGCCGATCGCAGTGCAATATAGCTGGTATGAGTTAGTGATGCCGTTGGCGCGCCACAGTTGGAACAGACCCGAAGTGATCTGAATCCCGTGGAAACCGCCACCTACATCTGCATTTAAAATTTCTTGACCAAAAATAGGCCAGACCACTTGAGCACTAGGTTTGATACCTGTCGGGTCTGTTAGCCAAGCTTCGTAGTTGGAAAATTTAGCGCCGTGGAAATATGCGCCGCTTAACCAAACGAAAATTACTGCCAAATGGCCGAAGTGAGCGCTAAAGATTTTGCGCGAAACGTCTTCTAAATCACTGGTATGACTGTCGAAGTCGTGAGCGTTAGCGTGGAGGTTCCAAATCCAAGTGGTTGTTTTTGGTCCCTTAGCTAGAGTGCGATCGAAATGTCCCGGTTTAGACCACTTCTCGAAGGAAGTTGGAACGGGATCTTTATCGACTACTACTCTAACTTTTACCTCTCGCTCTGGAGGACTAATGGTCATGAAGACTCTCCTCTCGATAAGACAAGGAACGAGAACTGATATTGTTTTTGACACTCACCGGACTTGTGGTACGGGGATTCTCGGTTCACCGATACAGCTTGCATTTAACTCTTTGCAGAATCAGACACACTTGCTGTATCTCCCCAAGCGTTGCGCTTCTAGACAGAAGCCAGTTTCCCAGTGTCGCTGGGTACTGTTAACTACTTTCGCTATTTGATGAGCCGAATCGCAGCCTTTATTTTGTGCTGCTCCTCTTGCTCATCTTGCGGCGGTTTTATGAATTATAAGCTTGTCAGAGAAGTATTAATCGCTTGTTAACAATACTTAAAAAAGTCGCATTTTCTGATGTAATAATCAATTGAATCTCCACAGTACATCACAAAAGTCAAGGGGTGTTGGCATTAAATTTACAAAACTCAAAGATAAGGGTACGGAAGAATTTTGATTTATATAGACTTGTTTTGCAAAAAGCCGCCGGAGTTATTAGCTGGATTCGCAATCGGCACCAACTATCGGATTAGTCCTGGACAACCACCTCACTTGAGCCAGGAGTCCCTCCCAAATTCTCGATCGCCAAAATCCCAATTACTCAACTCAGTTTTGGGCTATAGTTCCCTATGAGAAGGCTTCTAGGAGTATGGTTGCGTGATGGGAATCAATTGGCTGAGGAAGACTGCGGACAGGCTGCTGGTATTGCTCGCAGCAGCAGTATTAATTTTAGGTATCACAAGTTGCGGCAACAATCATCCCGACTTGCCAACATCCAGCAACAAGAGCAATTCCGTCCCCACCCCGGTCACAAAAATCTCAGAGGTTTCCCCCCCGGTAGGCATTCAAAAACTGCGTCAGGCGTTAGAAAGCTACCAACCTCAAGTTAGTATTTTGAATCCCAAGCCAGACCAAGTGCTTGAGGACACCTATATATCTGTACGACTCCAAGTCAAAGACTTGCCGATTTTCAAAGATGCGAACCTAGGCTTGGGTCCCCATCTTCAGGTGTTGTTAGACAATCAACCCTATCAGGCAGTTTATGACACAAACCAGCCTTTAGAGTTATCTGACTTAGAACCCGGAACCCACACCCTGCGAGTTTTTGCATCTCGCCCTTGGGAAGAAAGCTTTAAAAACGAGGGTGCTTACGCCCAAACAACCTTTCACGTTTTCACCAAAACTGAGGATAATAATCCCGATCGCAATTTACCCCAGCTCACCTACAACCAGCCCCAAGACACCTACGGGGCTGAACCCATCATGCTGGACTTTTACTTGACAAATGCTCCCCTGCATCTGGCCGCTCAAGAAAACTCCCAAGATGAAATACTCGATTGGAAAATTCGAGCCACAGTCAACGGAGAAAGCTTTACGATCGACCAATGGCAACCTATATATCTGAAAGGATTCAAACCAGGGAAAAACTGGGTACAGCTAGAATTTATCGACGAACGCGGAAATTCCGTCAAAAACGCCTTTAATAATACAGTCAGACTGATAAATTACCAACCCCAAGGACAAGATACCCTTTCTAAATTAGTGCGCGGTGAACTAACAGCAGCATCTGGCGGTATAGTCGATCGCACCTACAAACCCGAAACACCAAACCCCGAACCCAAACCCACACCAGCACTAGAAACACCAAATGTCAAACCATCTCCTGCGGTGGTTCCAGAAACTCCAGTTGCTAAACCCAGTCAAGAACCAAAACAGGCTCCTGAAGTCGCACCCATTCCTGTCACAGAACCAAAACCAACAGCAACACCAGAAATAGACACACCCAAAATAGTTGAGCAAACTCCTGTCACAGAACCAAAACCAACAGCAACACCAGAAATAGACACACCCAAAATAGTTGAGCAAACTCCTGTCACAGAACCCAAACCAACAGCAACACCAGAAATAGACACACCCAAAATAACTGAGCAAACTCCTGTCACAGAACCCAAACCAACAGCAACACCAGAAATAGACACACCCAAAATAGCTGAGCAAATTCCACTCAGCGAACCAGAACCAACAGCAACAACAGAAATAGACACACCCAAAATAAATGAGCAAATTCCACTCACCGAACCAGAACCAACAGCAACACCAGAAATAGACACACCCAAAATAACTGAGCCAACTCCACTCACCGAACCAGAACCAACAGCAACACCAGAAATAGACACACCCAAAATAACTGAGCCAATTCCACTCAGCGAACCAGAACCAACAGCAACACCAGAAATAGACACACCCAAAATAACTGAGCCAACTCCACTCACCGAACCAAAATCCACACCAATTTTACAAACAGTAAAACAAAAAATCAGCGAACTTATGAATAAATTCCGTAGCTTTCTGAATCAACTGACAGAACCGAAAACACCATCTCTCAACTTGTAGCCCAAACCACAAATATCAGTTGAAACCAAACAAAATCTTTCCCTATTCAACTCCATTCACAAATCAGGACAATCACCAATGACCTACCTCGAAACAGCAGCAAAATTCTACAGCGAAGTAGCCGAAACCCCCCAAATCGGACTTTGCTGCGTCCAAAGCAGCCCCCTGCAACTGCCGGGATTAAACATTCCCGAACAAATGCAAGAGATGAATTACGGCTGCGGCACAACAGTCCACGCCGCCGAACTGGTAGGAAATCCAGTCGTGCTGTATGTAGGAGTTGGTGGCGGCTTAGAAGCACTGCAATTCGCCTATTTCTCTCGCCAAAAAGGAGCAGTAATTGCCGTCGATCCAGTTGCCGCAATGCGAGATGCCGCGACACGCAACTTGCAAATTGCCGCCCAAGAAAATGATTGGTTTGATGCTAGTTTTGTCGAGATTAGAGCCGGGGATGCTTTTGCCTTACCCATGCCCGATGCTTCTGTAGATGTTGTTGCCCAAAATTGTTTATTTAACATCTTTGAACCAGCCGATTTAGCTAAGGCATTAAGAGAAACCTACCGAGTGTTGAAACCCGGTGGTAGATTATTGATGAGCGATCCCATTGCAACTCGCACAATTCCCCAACATTTGCAGCAAGACGAACGCTTGCGCGCTTTGTGTTTGTCCGGCGCTCTGACCTACGCAGAATACGTCCAACACCTTGTAGACGTAGGTTTTGGACAAGTGGAAGTTCGGGCGCGGCGTCCTTACCGATTGCTGGACAAACACAATTATCAATTGGATGCCGACTTGCTGCTAGAAAGCCTGGATTCAGTGTCTTTCAAAGTACCTGTACCGGATGATGGTGCTTGCATTTTCACTGGCAAGACGGCGATTTATGCGGGGTCTGAGGAGCTATTTGATGACGGGGCTGGTCACGTTTTGCAGCGGGGCGTTCCAGCGGCAGTGTGCGATAAAACTGCTGGAAAGTTGGGGGGATTGATGCCGGACAAGGTGTTGATTACTGATTCGACTTGGCATTATAACGGCGGTGGTTGCTGTTAAATTTCGCGTGGACAGTCCTGGACACAAAAAACCCGGTTTATGAGCACAAATCGTCGCTTTCTGCGAAAGATATTGACGAAGAAACCAGGTTTTTGACCCCCCGTGCGTCCAGGACTGGTGGATTAACTCAATCACAGAATAAATATGTCAAGCATCTCAAACATGACTTCTGAAGTGGAAATTGACGCTCTGGGAGAGATTGATATCCTTGACAGCCAATTACACGATCGCTTTCAAGACAAGTTCCTAATTCAACCCTCACTGACCAGACTTTTGGTGAGTTTTCAGGCTAACAAAACTAGACCTATTTATCGATGGTACAAATACAAAGAGGCTTTCTCCGCTTCTCTGGTAGAATTTTTAGTCCAAAAATATCAAATTATTCAAGGCAAAATTTTAGATCCATTTACAGGAAGTGGAACTGCATTATTTGCTGCTAGTGACTTGGGAATTGATGTGGATGGTATTGAATTGTTACCTATTGGTCAACATATAATTAATACCAAAATCCTTTTAGACACTGCATTCACTATTGATGATTTTGAGCGGCTAAAGACATGGTTTAATTTGCAAATATGGAAACAATTTGAAAGCCCAGTCACTTTGCCAGAGTTGAGAATTACAAAAGGAGCTTACTCCGAAGAAACTAAAACATCAATTGAGCAATATCTTGGAGCTTGTTATCAAGAAAATACCAAGGTTCAATCAGTTTTAATCTTTACGTTACTGTGTGTTTTAGAATCCGTAAGCTATACACGCAAAGATGGACAGTATCTGCGTTGGGATTACCGTTCTGGTCATGGACAGTCAAAAAAGTCCTTCAATAAAGGTGAGGTTCTTGAGTTCAGTAAAGCGATTACCGAAAAATTTAATGAACTTGTTAACGACTTAGAACCTCCTACCCAACAACTTGAGCTTTTTGAAAGTAAGAAGCATCATCAAGGTAAAATCAATTTGCATCAAGGTTCTTGTTTGGAGATAATGCCCCATTTGTCTGACTCTACATACGATGCAATCATCACCTCTCCACCCTACTGCAATCGATATGACTATACTCGCACCTATGCACTAGAGCTAGCTTTACTAGGAAGTTCTGAAAAGGAATTAATTAATCTGCGTCAGCAAATGCTAAGTTGTACCGTTGAGAACCAACCCAAAAATTTGTTGGCTATAAATCCCGCTTGGGAATTAGCTTTAAATATTGCTAATTCCCAAACTCTATTGCAGGCTATCTTAAGATATTTGGACAGCCAAAAGTCACAGGGTGTATTGAACAACAATGGTATACCAAGAATGGTAAGAGGATACTTCTATGAAATGGCTTGCGTAATACAAGAAAGCTTTCGTATCCTTAAACCAGGGGCATTTTTGTTTATGGTTAATGACAATGTGCGCTACGCAGGTATCAGCATTTCAGTGGACATAATTCTTTCGGATTTTGCTGAAAAAATAGGCTTTGTTACTGAAAATATTCTCGTCTTACCAGGTGATAAGGGAAATAGTAGTCAACAGATGGGAAATTATGGACGCGCTCCTTTGAGGAAGTGCGTTTATATATGGAAGAAGCAATAACTCGAAACCTATGTGTGCTTATCGTAATCACCTTGATTCCAGTGATAATCTTGTCACAACTCATGAAGCCACTCGTGCGGGTTTTGTTGCACTTGCGCTTGAAAAAAATCGACGTGCTACACCTTACCTCGCCGAAGCAAGGGCACTTCAAGAAGCTGCGCGTCAAGCCGAGATTCCTACTGATTTGTTAAACGTTAAAGGTATTGAAATGGGATTGTTGACTGCGGCAGGATTGTCAGACAAATCTCTTGCTCATTTGATGCCAAAGGATAAGATTGAAGCGATAAATGGTCTAATCAGGAATTTTCTTGAGCCAGCAGGGACAAATTTTGTGGAGGAATTGGTCTTTAGATTCCTACTGACTCGTGGTGACACGCTTGGTGGGTCAATGCGTAATGTGGGCGGATCTTTAGCACAAAGAAAACTAACTCGTGCAATCCTCTCGACTCTCACCATTGCTGGTAAGAGATATTACTGGCAACATTCAAAGACGAAAAAGTGGATAGCCATGACAAGTGATGACACAGAAATTGAGTTGTCTTTACGTGGAATAAGTTGGGAGAGCGAGCTTGGTAATCGCACACTGATTTATAACCTAACTGTTCCGCTAGTCAGGAGCAATGTCGATTTATGTTTATTTAATCTGGCTCCGACGGAGTTGGTAGCTAATAAATCTAATGCCATCGATCCATATGTCGTCGAGCCCTATGTTATTGCACTGGGCGAACTTAAAGGTGGAATAGATCCGGCCGGTGCAGATGAGCATTGGAAAACAGCACAAGCGGCACTAAATCGCATACGGGAAGCATTTTCCAGAATTGGACACTCACCTTTTACTTTTTTTGTGGGTTCAGCAGTTGCAAGCAGGATGGCTGGTGAAATATGGGATCAATTGGAAAATGGGATTCTCAGTAATGCTGCCAATCTGAATGATGACAATCAAGTTGCATCTATTTGTCGTTGGTTATGTAATCTATAGAAGCAGCCACAATTTTGACTCCGTAGATTTAGCCCTTGTCGGGTGCGTCGCTAGAAACAATTCTCGCCAAGAATACAAAGATTAGAACAGCGACGCACTTTTGCAACACGATCGAGCGGATGACTGAACCGGATTTGCTATTATCTAAATTTGCCTGAGAATTTGCTGATATTTTTACCCTATTTCCGTACAGCTTCCAGCAATCTAGAATAATAAAAGCTCGTGCTAGTCATGGCTGTTCTGTTAACCACAAAACCATTGTTTTCTAGGATTTTGATGATATCAGCTTCCCGGTGCTGATAAGCGCGAGTTGTTTTGCTAGGACCGGGGAAAAATTCACCAATTTTTTTGAGCACGGTGAGTGCTAAAGTTTTGGGGGCAAAACTCAGAATTAGTCGGGATTGGGCGATCGAACTGAGGTGAGCAATCATTTCCGCAGCCTTACTCTGAGGATAGTGGATTAGCACGTCGAGACAAATCACCGTGTGAAATTTGCCACTCAATGCTTCTAAATCTTGGGCTGTAAAGGAGACGTTGTAGAGCTTGCCCGGAGCTGCTGTAGCTCGATCGTAGGCTTCTGCTACCATCTTTTCAGAGATATCGCTAGCAGAAACAATTGCCCCAGCCTCAGCCAGAGGAATGCTGAGAGAGCCAACGCCACAGCCGGCATCGCACACTGACAGCCCGCGCAAATTGCCGTCAGCTTGCAGCCATTGGATGACTGTATCTACTGTTTGCTGGTGCCCGGTGCGAATATCTAGCTGCACTTTATTGACTTTGCCATCGCCGTAAATCCGTTGCCAGCGATCGAATCCCGTGGAGTTAAAATACTGTTTGACAATATCCTTGTCGTTTGCCAAATTCATTAGTCTGCCTGCTGCTGAGTTATTGCCAACAGTTAGGTATTATAATGCTTGAGGGTCGTAATTTGGAATTTGCCCGAAAAAGATTGGGCATTGGTAAATTTCCCAAGTTGAATTTTTTTTTCTTCCTTTGTTACTTCTTCAGTAAATGTGGTTCCTGCCCTCGGGCTACGCTGCGGTAGGCGCGTGCCTAGTTGAAGGACTATCTTCCATCTTCCATCTTCCTTTAAAATAAGCGATGCCAAGTTAATTCCTTTGTCGGTTCATCCAAATGCCAGCGTAACAATTGAGTGGCGGGCAAGCCAAGGATTCCTGAAAGTCCGATCGCATTTCTAGGAGATTCCGTTGCTAGGGCGATGGCGCTTGCCACATCACAAATTCCCCACTTCACCAAATTTTGAACTCCCCCCAAAAGTGGTAGTGTTGTACCAGCCAAAGTAGCCGATTCGAGTGGTGAGTGATAATCTAATCTTACCCAAGCAGTACCTTTTCTCACCTCTATTTGACGAGAATCCCAAGGATAAACACCATCTGGTAAACCCAAAGGAGCTAAAGCATCGCTAACTAAAAAAACACCTGTTTCGTATCTACCAGCGCGCAGTAAAAAATCAATCATTGTCGGAGAAACGTGCTTGCCGTCAGCAATTAAACCGCACTTAACACCAGGAGTAACAATGGCAGCCCCCAACAAACCCGGTTCTCGATGGTGCAAACTCGGCATCGCATTAAAGGCGTGAGTTACCATGGAAGAACCCCGTACAAATGCTTGTTGGGCTTGTTCTGCTGTCGCTTGAGAGTGTCCGAGACTAACTGTAATTCCCAAACTTTGTAAATAAGAAATTACTTCCCCAGTGCTATCTAACTCTGGTGCTAAAGTAATTATTTTGACAATATCAGCACAATCTCCTAAAACTAACTTGACATTTTCTATGGTTAGTGGCAAAAGAAATTCTGACGGGTGAGCACCTCGCTTGTGGGGATTAAGAAAAGGGCCTTCCAGGTGAACGCCTATGATTGAGGCTGTTTTGACTTGATTGGTTGGGGAAGTATTCTTTTTTTGAGTGCGTATAAAATTAGCAATAGTTGAGAGCGATCGTCTAAATTTATCTAGTGAAGTTGTCACCAAAGTCGGCAAAAAAGCATCGACTCCCTGATTCCATAAAAATTGACAAATTTCGGGCAAAAATTCCCTATGCTTGGTTTCTAGATCCGGGAAAGCCAAACCGAGGGCACCGTTAATCTGCAAGTCAACTCCGCCCAAAGAAACCCAGTCACCTGCTGCATCGATGACTTGTAAATTTGGGGGAGAAACCCGTTTAAACACTTTGTCCATCGGGCAAACTTCTTGAATGATGCCAGTTTCATCCACAGCCAGCATCTGCAATTCCTTACAACCGGGGAGCCTCGCATTGAGAATATTTGTAGGGAAAAAAGTTGAGTTTGTCGCTTCAGTCATCCGATTTTAGATTTTAGATTTTAGATTTTAGATTTTAGATTAGCATTGATCGGAAAGCTCAAATCTCAAAACTAGATGAATCAACCGACTGTTGGAATTATCATGGGTAGCGATTCTGATTTGCCCACTATGAAAGATGCGATCGCAGTTTGCGAAGAATTCAATATCCCTTGCTCCGTGGCGATCGTGTCAGCCCACCGTACTCCTGAGCGCATGGTAGAATATGCCCAAAACGCGCACCAACGGGGATTGAAAGTGATTATTGCGGGTGCGGGGGGAGCCGCCCACCTACCTGGTATGGTAGCATCTTTAACACCTTTGCCGGTGATTGGTGTGCCAGTGCCGAGCCGTCACCTGCAAGGATTAGATTCTTTGTACTCGATCGTCCAAATGCCAGCAGGGATACCTGTAGCCACAGTGGCGATCGGCAATTCTAAAAATGCTGGCTTGTTAGCAGTTCAGATCTTAGCAGTTTACCAGCCAGAATTGCTAGAGCGAGTCCAACAATATCGTCGAAGCTTGTCCGAATCCGTAATGGAAAAACAACATCAACTAGAAGAATTAGGGTATCATAACTATCTCAATCTGAAGCAATAATCTCTCAATTTTGGAGTAAGCTTGAGATTTTTTAAAATTATTGTTGTTGCGATTAGTCTGGAGAAAATCAACAGTGAAAACAAATAGTCGGAAACAGACAAACTGGAAAAAAATCAGGCAAAAATATCTGCCCAAAAACGGAGCAAAATTGTGGCAGCAAGTCCCCAATTTGCCAAAAATACAATTAGCCATCCGCAGGCTCAGTCCCAGTTGGCAAGCCTGTATACCTTTAGCTGCAATCATCTGTTTAGTCTGGGGATATGCAGCAGTAGCCCAAACGCCCCCCAAACCTAGCACTGACGAACAATTGGCAACCCTGAAGGTGGGTATGGACACCATGTGGGTGATGGTAACAGGGATGCTAGTGTTCTTTATGAACGCCGGTTTTGCGATGTTAGAAACTGGATTTTGTCGCCAGAAAAATGCGGTTAATGTCCTAGCAAAAAACTTGATTGTTTTTGCACTTTCTACCATTGCCTATTGGGCGATGGGCTTTGCTTTAATGTTCAGTGATGGTAACGGTTTTATGGGTACAAGTGGCGGATATTTCCTGTGGAATATAGCTGACAACAGCCCCGCGATCGGAGATGCTTACAAAGGTATTTTCAGCTCGTTAAATTGGACGGGAGTACCTCTGAATGCCAAATTCTTTTTCCAATTAGTTTTTGCCGGAACTACTGCCACGATCGTTTCTGGAGCCGTTGCAGAGCGAATTAGATTCCTTGATTTTTTAGTGTTCAGCTTGTTGTTAGTAGGGATTGCTTACCCAATTACCGGACACTGGATTTGGGGCGGCGGCTGGCTGGCAAAAGTAGGTTTTTATGACTTTGCTGGTTCGACGGTGGTTCACTCTGTAGGGGGTTGGGCCGCTTTGATGGGAGCAGCATTTTTGGGCCCGCGGATTGGTAAGTACCGTAACGGTGATACTGTGGCGATGCCGGGACACAATATGAGCATTGCTACCTTGGGTTGTTTGATTCTGTGGTTGGGTTGGTTCGGGTTCAATCCCGGTTCGACAATGGCAGTGGATGCTAATGCGATCGCCCATATTGCCATCACCACCAACACCGCAGCATCCTTCGGGGGAGTTGCGGCTACCATCACCGCTTGGCTGTACCTGGGCAAACCCGACCTTTCGATGATTATCAACGGCATCCTGGCTGGCTTAGTGGGAGTTACTGCTAGCTGCGCTTGGATCAACGTGCCCAATGCTGCGATTATCGGCATTATCGCGGGCATCCTGGTAGTTTTTGCGGTAACTTTCTTTGACAACTTGAAAATTGATGACCCTGTGGGGGCAACCTCGGTTCACCTAGTCTGTGGCATTTGGGGAACTCTGGCAGTGGGCTTGTTTGCCGATGGCCCGACAACTGGCATTTATACGGCAGGGCCGAAAGCAGGATTGCTGGTAGGGGGTGGTTTCGATCAATTAATACCACAATTGATCGGGATTATTTCTGTAGGCGGGATGACTGTGCTGCTGAGTGCAATTTTTTGGTATGCACTCAAGGTGTTGCTGGGCATCCGAGTCAGTGCTGTAGAGGAGACTGAAGGTTTGGATATCGGAGAACACGGTATGGAAGCCTACAGCGGATTTGTGAAGGAAGCTGACTTTGGCAACAGAAACAAAGGTATGAAATTCTAACCACATCCCCTAGCCGATGCTCCTTGATTTGGGATTTAGGACATGGTGGGATTTTGCCTCCAGGACTAACTCATAAACTTTGGCTGGTAGATTTTTTGTGGTAGAGTGGTCGGCAAAAGCCAATTTCTGCATCGCCGCCCTTGCCAAACACATTACAGTGCTTGATTCTCAAAAGAATTGAGGCGAAACTGGAGCGGTAAACTTTGATGCAGTAATGCGTGCCAATTATTTGTTGTGGTGCCTGCAAATCGCCTGAGTTTATGGAGAAGTTTGGAGGATTTAGCGGACGGAAGAGTCAACGGCTCATATTCGCAAGGGAACGATCTAAAAGAGTTCCCTTTTGGGCTTGGCTATCTCTGTTGACAAACGGGATACTGATAGTCACTGTAGCTCAGCTTGTGCTGGGGGGACAAAACTTGTCAGAAAGCTCCCCAGCCAGTGCAGCGGTTAGTGCTGCTAGGGTGGATGAACAAATACGCCAGCAAAATCCCCTCAAATCTGTCTCCGATCAGCCGATGGTGGGACAGCGACATAAGTGGACTTACCAGCAGTGGGTAACACAATTAGGGAGGGAAGCTGAGGCGGCGGCAGTAAATCCACCCTCCAGGCTGAGTGTTTTGGCTGGGGATTCTTTGAGTATGTGGTTTCCGACGAAGCTGTTGCCGATCGATCGAACTTGGCTGAATCAGGGAATTTCGGGAGAAACTTCCGTGGGTTTGCTGAAGCGGTTACAGTTGTTCGATCGCACTCAGCCGGATGCGGTGTTTGTGATGATTGGGATTAACGATTTGCTCAAAGGGGCAAGCGACGAAGGGATTTTGGACAACCAGCGACAGATTATTCGCGATTTGCGATGGGCACACCCCAAAGCACAAGTGGTGGTGCAGTCGATTTTGCCACACAGCGGGGAACAGGCTACTTGGGAAAATCGCGATCGGCTGTTAGCTATTTCTAATCATCGGATTCGGGAAATCAATCGGCGATTGAAAGAAATTGCAATTTCGGAAAATGTCTTGTATTTGGATTTGCACCCCATGTTTACAGATGCCGACGGCAACCTATTAACTGAACTCAGCACAGATGGGCTGCACCTCAACGATCGAGGTTATTTAGTATGGCGATCGGCATTGCAACTTTTTGGTCAGATCCAATTAAAAAATTAGCTAAAAAGGAAATTTTGTATGCCCTTAGTAGGGCTGCAAAGATGCCCACGTCATAGCTGTACTCGGCTTGACGTGGGAGTATGTCACTCTAATTACTAGAAACACGAATATAGGTTACTCATGAGTCAAGTACCAGTGGATGATTAAGAAAATCTAAGACGAGAAAATTTAGTATATCTAGATACAGAAAAACCTAGGTCACAAATGGTGCAATCCAAAAGTCACTAAATTTGGGGCGAAAGATTGACGATTTTAGATGAGTCTGCCTATCAGCAGTTGGAAAATTGAGGAGCGGGAATTATCTATTTAAGATTTGTTCCACTCATACAGGATCTTAAAACCAAATAACTATTGCATCTAACATCCTCACATCTAAAATCGGCTCGGTCAACTCTGCAAATTACTGAGTATTAGAGGTAACACTAACGTGTTCAAAAAAAGTTTAAAGATCGGACTAATTGCAATGTGGCTGTTGAGCGGGCCACTGATGAATAATGCCTTAGCTCAAGACACTGCCCCTGCTGCTGCGGTTGCTGAACCAAACCCGATCGACACTGGCGATACAGCTTGGATGCTAGTTTCCTCAGCAATGGTGCTGTTCATGACACCTGGACTAGCATTTTTCTATGGAGGACTGGTGCGATCGCGCAACGTCCTCAACACCATGATGATGAGTTTGGTGATGATGGGAATGATCGGTGTCACCTGGACGCTGTGGGGTTACAGCTTAGCCTTTGATGTATCCATCAAAGCCCCGGAATTTGGCACAGGACTCGAAAGCTTCATCGGGGGCTTAGACTGGATGTTTTTGAACGGTGTCACAGCCGACAAAATCGATCCCGTCGGCTACGCACCGACAATTCCTCACCAAGTATTCATGGTTTATCAGATGATGTTCGCCATCATCACTCCAGCATTGATTTCTGGGGCGATCGTCGAACGAGTCACCTTTAAAACCTATTTCTGGTTCGTACTACTGTGGTCCACCTTCATCTACTCTCCCTTAGCCCACTGGGTTTGGGGTAGAGGCTGGCTGGGGGCGATCGGCTCCCTCGACTTTGCCGGAGGCACCGTAGTACACATCAGTTCCGGTGTCTCTGCCGTAGTCGCAGCTTGGGTAATTGGACCTCGCAAAGACCATTTGAACAAACCCCACACCCCTCACAACGTCCCCTACGTGTTGCTGGGCATTGGAATGCTGTGGTTCGGATGGTTTGGCTTCAACGGCGGTAGTGCTCTGGGTTCTGGCTCCTTGGCAACTGTAGCTTTTGTCACCACGATGATTTCTACAGCAGCAGGCGGCTTAACTTGGACAATTTTGGAATGGGTACTCCGAGGCAAACCCACAGCAGTGGGCATTGCTAGTGGTTTCCTGGCCGGATTGGTGGGCATCACTCCTGCTGCTGGTTTCGTCCTTCCCATTGGGGCGCTCATGATCGGTTCTATCACGTCGGTGTGTTGCTTCTTTGCCGTTAGCTTGCGGGTTAAACTGGGATTTGATGATACTTTGGATACCTACCCAGTACACGGTCTCGGCGGGACTGTGGGCGCGCTGCTGACTGGCGTGTTTGCGACTAAAGCCGTTAACTCAGCCGGAAATGATGGGCTGCTGTTCGGCAATCCTGGGCTACTGGGAATTCAATTTCTCAGTGTTATAGCTACTTATGTTTTTGCTGCGGTTGGTACTTTTTTGATCCTGAAACTTCTGGGACAGTTTATGGAATTGCGAGTACCTTCCTCTACTGAAGACCAAGGTTTGGATATTGGTCAACACGGTGAAGAAGCCTACGGCGAGGATTTTGCTGGTGGTTTTAGTGCCTTTGAGTCAGGTTCTCCTTTTGCGCCGAAGAAGGTGGGAAGCTGATTTTTTAGCTCAGTTCGATCGACTTTAGCCTAGAGACGCAGGTATCTGCGTCTCTAGGCTTTTTTTTAAGTTTTTTTTAACGAACCGCGAAGACGCGAAGAGCGCGAAGAAGGAAGAGGAGGAAGAAGGGTTGAAAGGAGAGAATGATGCGTTGCTGTTCTACTTGTTCGCCCAAGTGTCTCTTTCTTCTTCCTTCGTGTCCTTCGCGTCTTCGCGGTTCAGTCGTTCTTCCCTCTTTTGGCGCTTTTTTTTAAGTTTTTTTTAACGAACCGCGAAGACGCGAAGAGCGCGAAGAAGGAAGAGGAGGAAGAAGGTTGAAAGGAGAGAATGATGCGTTGCTGTTCTACTTGTTCGCCCAAGTGTCTCTTTCTTCTTCCTTCGTGTCCTTCGCGTCTTCGCGGTTCAGTCGTTCTTCCCTCTTTTGGCGCTTTTTTTTAAG
>NZ_JAHRFC010000010.1:0-24519 GCF_020883015.1 Microcoleus sp. CAWBG640 | reverse complement strand
TTTTTTTTAACGAACCGCGAAGACGCGAAGAGCGCGAAGAAGGAAGAGGAGGAAGGGTTAAGATGTGAGAATTATTCGTTTGATGCCTTCTTTGAGGATCGGAACGTTGAAGTTGATCAGAAGGCCTAGGCTGTTTTTGGTCATTTTAAGATAGGAGATAACTTGGGCTTCATGGATGGGAGTTAGCTTTTCGACAGCTTTTAGTTCGACAATTAGGATATCCCCAACCAGAAAGTCTAATTGACCTTTGCCTACTGGATAACCTTTGTAGGTTATTGCTACTGGCTTTTTAGGTTGACAAGGTATCCCCCGTATCCGAAATTCAATTTCTAAGGATTCCTGGTACACTGACTCTAAAAATCCTGGCCCCGTCAGCCGATGCACCTCAATCGCCGCTCCAATCGCTCTATAGGCTAACTGTTCTACCTGTTCGCCCAGTTGTCTAATTCTTCTTTCTTCTTCCTTCGCGTCATGAGCGTCTTCGTGGTTCATTCCTTCTTTCCTCTCAATGTGTCGATCGCACAAATATCATATCGCTTCTTCGCTTCGATCGGCCGATCGTCCCGATCGCACCCCACCCGTTCTAAAATTAAAGGTAATTAACCTTAATTTGAAATAGACACACCATGGATACTAAAGCTTTTAAGCGATCGCTACAACAGTCGGAAAATTACCACCGTAAGGGTTTTGGTCATGAAGCTGAGGTTACGCAGGTGATGCAAACGGCTTATCAAAGCAGTCTGATTCAGGAAATTCGGGACAATAATTACAGGCTGGAACGCGGCGATGTCACTATTCGGTTGGCCGAGGCTTTTGGTTTTTGCTGGGGTGTGGAACGCGCTGTAGCTATTGCTTACGAAACTCGTCAACATTTCCCTACAGAACGGATTTGGATTACTAATGAGATTATTCATAATCCTTCTGTGAATCAACATTTGCGGGATATGGCAGTTGGTTTTATTGCTGTTAATTCAGGTGAAAAGGATTTTTCGGTGGTGGATAGTGGTGATGTGGTAATTTTACCGGCTTTTGGGGCTAGCGTTCAAGAAATGCAGTTGCTTAATGATAAGGGCTGCAAGATTGTTGATACAACTTGTCCTTGGGTTTCTAAGGTTTGGAATACTGTTGAGAAGCACAAAAAGAAGGATTATACTTCGATTATTCACGGTCAGTACAAGCATGAAGAAACTGTGGCTACGAGTTCTTTTGCTGATAAATATTTGATTGTGCTGAATTTGGAGCAAGCTGAATATGTCAGCGATTATATCATTAATGGTGGCGATCGCCATGAGTTTTTGGCGAAGTTTAGCAAGGCTTATTCGGCTGGTTTTGACCCGGATGTGGATTTAGCACGGGTTGGTATTGCTAACCAAACTACTATGCTCAAAACAGAGACGGAGCAGATTGGTAAGTTGTTTGAAAAGACTATGATGCGTAAGTTTGGGCCGGATAAGTTGAACGACCATTTTTTAAGTTTTAATACTATTTGTGATGCTACTCAAGAACGCCAAGATGCTATGTTGAGTTTGGTTGAGGAAAAGTTGGATTTGATGGTGGTCATTGGGGGTTTTAATTCTTCTAATACGACTCACTTGCAGGAAATTGCTGTCGATCGCACTATTCCGTCTTATCACATTGATTCAGCAGAACGCATTCTACCAGGCAATCGGATCGAACACAAGCCTTTGGGGGCTGATTTAGCGATCGCTGAAGGCTGGTTGCCGGAGGGTAAGATTGTGGTGGGTGTGACTTCTGGTGCTTCGACACCGGATAAGGTGGTGGAGGATGCGATCGAACGTATTTTTCACAGCAGTATTGTTGCTGTTGGTTGATGCCAACGTCAAACCACAGAATATCTAGGTATCGGACTGCTTCAATCAATCTGGTACCTGATATCCAGTCTTGCTCTGGCTTAGGTTAAAATGCTAAAATACTCAAAAAATATGGTAGTTAGGTGGATAAACTTCAGGCAGACATAGAGGCAATTTGCTCTCAAATTGAAACGCTACGACGGGAGCGCCAGCAGATTAGTATTGCCGCGATCGCCCCAGTAGGTGATTCCCCTCAAGCTATCGCCGATGCTTACCGCCGTCACGCGAGGGAAACAGCACAAGTGTCGGCAGAAATCAAGGGGATAGATGATGCGATCGCCGCTTTGTCTTCTCAATTGAGTCACATGGAAAACCACTCGGTTCAGGTGCGAAAATTAAGTCCGATGGAACAGCAAGTGGCAGAGGGTAGAAATCTCGCTCGCACTCATGCTGAACGCATTAATGAATTGGCTGCGGAATTGGCGCAGGAGGTGAAAGGGCTTAAGGCGATCGCCGACAAAATCAGCCCCAGCTATTGGCAGGTATATTACAAGCCTTTTATTACAGGTTTTAAAAGTATTTCTGTTCCTTATGTGCGATCGGACGGCGATGTTTGGACGATCGTCAATCGAGTCGTTTAGAATGTTGAATCAATCCTCATGCACTCCCTCCAGCAATAATTCAAACTCAACAATTCTGAAGGTAATTTCATAGCACCACATTCATTAAACAGCACTCAAAATATCGGCGAGTTTAACATGACCGCTGTTAATCACTTTGGCTAACACACCAGTTTGTGCGTGACCGAATTCTTGTTGCAGTAAACTGAGTAACGCCATATCCCGATCGCCCGTTTCTGGATTCACTTCTATATTGACACAGCGACCGATTCGTGCTGTAACTTCAATTAGTGCGTTACCTAGTTGAAACTGTTGACCGATTAACTCAAATTCTGACCAAGGTGCCATACCTTCTAAGACAATATTCGGGCGAAATCGGCCTACATCAATGTGGCTACCTGCCCTTGCTGTTAATTGGTCTAGTGTTGCTTGACTGAGTAAAGAAATATGTACGGGTTCTCTGTCAGGATAGCGAGTTTCGCCACTGCTATTTCCTGCTAAATACAAAGGTGAGCGTTGCGGGTGTCTGGCTTCCTTTGTGGGTTCAATGGTGGCTAGATATTCGGTAAAAAAGCTGCTAATGCGATCGCGCCCCGTTGCTGTATTTGTTGCTGCTGTTAATACTTCAACTCCTTGATGCTTAACTGTTAAAACTGCTGTTTCGGGTTCATACTGACAGGATAGGGCTGCTAAAGCTGGCCAATCGTTTTGGACAGCAAAATGTTTTTTACTCATCCACGGCAAATTTTCGGTGAGGTTTTTTTCAGTTTCAATATAATCTGCAAAGATTAAGGCAAAAGCTCGATCGCCCTTAATGCCGTGTCCTGATGTTAAGTCCAAGTCAGACATTGGTTGCGGTGTCAGACCTTTAATGGGGTAAGTAAATAATTGTTTTATGGTTGGTGTTGTCATCTTTTTAAGACCAGGTAAATTCAACTATACTCTTCCCCGGCTCCAGGGGAAGTAGGAGGAAAAAAATGGGTTACTAACAGGAATAAATTAGATTTCAACAGTCGCTCAAGCTAGCAATTCATAGCGACGGATATCTGGCGGTGCAACTGCTAAACCTTCTAATTTCATGACAGCCTCTTGAATGTGATTTGAAGCCAGATGTAGTTCCAGTAAATCGGAGCTTTCCCACTCTTCAACAAAGGTAAAATCGGTGGGGTCTGCCTGATTTTGCAGCAGTTCGTATTTGATGCAGCCCGGTTCTTGGCGAGTTGGCTCCATAATGCTCAGTAACAGGGATTTAAGTTCGGCTACTTTTTCGGGAAAGGCGACGAGGCGTGCGACTACTCGCAAGGTTGGTTGTGACATAGGAGCTAGGAAAAAAGAGAAGTACAAATAATCTGATTTTACTCAACATAACCCAAAAAGGTCAATGGATTTGAGATTTTAAATTTGAGATTTATACCAATTTTTTATGAGGCTGCACATATCTCGATCCCCCCTAGCCCCCCTTAAGAAGGGGGGGACTGGAAGCTTCTTGAAATCCCCCTTTTTTCCCCCCTTGGGGGCAGGGCTGTTTCATTCTGGTGACAAATCATCGTTTTGTAGGGGTAGTGGATGGTGCGTGCCTACCCTCCCCGTCCACTTAATCTTTGGGAGAAAAGCGCTTATTTTTGATAGAATATTCCCAGGCGATCGCCTCTGGGTCTTTTTCGCTGCTCCACTGGGGAAACTCTGGCTTAAGTTTCCACTTACCGATGGTGCTAGCGTGAACTTTAAATCTGCGGGATAGTTCCGTCTGGGTAAAAGATATTTTGGGATTGGTAGTGGCTTTTTTGGGGGAAATTGGGAATAAATCAGGACTTTTCATTGAGACTTTTTGCGGATTTGTTTCTGCTGCTTTGACAGGAATTTCTCCTATTTCCCCAGGAGTTGTTTCGGCTAGATTCCCAGTAGGAGCTACTTGGAAATAATACAAGATTCCGCCTTGCTCAGTCACTTCAAAATCTGCTCCAAACTCAGAGGCGCGCTCGTCTAGATACTCTTGAACTTTGGCTCCAGGGAGTTTGGCATTCATCGCCAAATCCAAAGCAGTGACTCGCCCTTGATTTTCCTTGATTAATCGGTAGAAAACTGAGTCTAAATGAGCCAGTTTATGTTTTTGTTGCTGCTGGTAGAGCTTGTAAGCCCAGCCCATACCCGCGGCGGTGGCGATCGTCCAAAACATCCCTCCCGACTCAAAACTGGCAACCGCCGTTAAGGAAATAGGCAAAAGTAGGGTAAGATATCCCCAAATGTTACCTTTCTGTAGGTTATTGCTGTTTTTTACCATAGTTCCTAAATAGGGACGTAGTGAGGATTAATGTACTTTTTACCAAAACAAATTGCTATCATTCTGCTCGTTGCTGCTTGCTGTTTGTTAACTGTTAGTTGCCAAAAAGACGACCGAGTTGTCGAGTGTACTAAATTGACAGAAATTGTCACTAAAGGCAACGCACTGATTGAAACTAAAAAAGACAGCAACGATACAGGGACTACCAAGAACTTAGCTAAAGACTTAAACCAGACATCGAAAGAATTAGAGTCTGTGTCACTGACAGACACCAACCTCAAAGAATTTCAGAATCAGTCAGTTAAATCGTTCCGGCAAATGGGTCAAGCAATTGGAGACATAGGCAAAGCTCTTGAGGCAGGAAATCGTGCTTCTACAAGTATAGAAGGTCGAGAGCAAATCCGAAAAGCTCAAGCAGATATTATCAAAGCTGGACATCAGGCGAATGATGCCGCAGCCGCTCAAGATGCTGTGACTGAGAAACTGATTAATTACTGTAAGAGCAAAACTCAATGATGGATTTCTAAATTCAAAATATATCGACCTAGTTGCACTTTTTCCGACCAGAGTTCGTATTCTAATCTCAGGTGTTCCGGTTCCGGCTTTCCTGTGAGAATTAATTGGCGGGTGAAGTTGCGAAGCCGTAACTGTTCAGGAGTTACTAGGGATTCTCCCTGAAGCCAATAACGACTCAGGCCGTACATCCCTCGCTCCCAGCAGTGACGGTAACTGTATTTGCCGTTTCCTTGCATAGTCATCACTACTCGATAGGGAGAAACTTCTAGCCACAGCAACCGGGGTTTTGTAGTAGTTGGTAAGATAGAGACTGGTTCGTTCGAGCCATCGGCAAATGTGCGATCGACTATGGCTGGTTCGTGCAACAACAAGTGAAAGCGATCGGTGTCTTTTTGATACAGTGTACCAGCAGTTTCAACGACTGACCATAGGGGTAAATCTGTGGAGATCAGTGATAGACTTACAGGCTTGCGGTGATGCGTCAGCATAATAATAAAAAATCTAGAATTTGTGATGGAAGATCAAAGGATAGAAGCCAGAAGATTTTGTCTCATACATCAAAAATGTAACATGGCCGATCGCAAATCTCCAATTGTTGTCGATCGTCGTTCAAAAGTTAACAGTTTGTAAGTTTACGTAAATACACGGATAAAAATTGTAAACTTTTCGTAATATTTGGTTTTTTTGTGTACATTACTGACTATTGACTAGGAAAACGCTAGGATAACTAACGCCATCTCATCACAGTTTATCTCAATGCAAGCTGCCATTATAACCACTACCCAAACCGGTGAAAGTCAAACTTTAAGCATTCAAAAACCCGCCTCTGGCTGGTCGCTACAAGGTCGGATTCGGATTCCTGGCGATAAATCAATTTCTCACCGAGCTTTGATGTTGGGTGCGATCGCCCACGGTGAAACAACTATTCAGGGCTTGCTGCTGGGAGAAGACCCCCGGAGCACAGCTAAATGTTTCTCACTCCTGGGAGCGAAAGTTTCGGAACTAAACACGGAGTTGGTCACAGTCGAGGGTGTGGGAATTGGCGCATTAGAGGAGCCTGTGGAAGTCTTGGATGCGGGTAATTCTGGCACGACGATGCGGTTGATGTTGGGGATTTTAGCCTCTCATCCAGGGCGTTTTTTTGCGGTGACGGGGGACAGTTCCCTGCGATCGCGCCCCATGTCCCGTGTCATTAAACCGCTGCAACAAATGGGAGCACAAATTTGGGGGCGACGAAATAATTCTCTAGCACCTTTAGCGGTACTTGGACAGCAATTAAAAGGGATTCACTACCATTCCCCCATCGCCTCGGCTCAAGTTAAATCTTGTATTCTACTGGCCGGTTTGATGGCGGAGGGAGAAACTACTGTTACTGAACCGGCTTTGTCACGAGATCATAGCGAACGGATGTTGCAAGCTTTTGGAGCCAAATTAACGGTAGATCCTGAAACTTGCAGCGTTACAGTAACAGGTTCTGCCCAACTCCAAGGGCAGAAAGTAATTGTACCAGGAGATATCAGTTCGGCGGCTTTTTGGTTAGTTGCTGGGGCGATCGTCCCTGGTTCCGAGTTAGTAGTGGAAAATGTCGGTGTCAACCCAACTCGTACAGGCATTTTGGAAGCTTTAGAAATGATGGGAGCTCACATTGAACTGCAAAATCAGCGGGTGGCGGCTGGGGAACCGGTAGCCGATATTTTGGTGAAGAGTTCCGCCCAGTTGCGGGGATGCACCATTGCTGGTGACTTAATTCCCCGACTGATTGACGAAATTCCGATTTTGGCAGTAGCGGCAACTTTTGCATCTGGTACAACCATCATTCGGGATGCGGCCGAGTTGCGAGTCAAAGAGAGCGATCGGCTAGCTGTGACTGCTGCGGAACTCAACCGCATGGGTGCTCAAATTACCGAGTTACCCGACGGTTTAGAAATTACCGGAGGAACTTCTTTAACCGGCGCTGATGTTGATAGTTACACAGACCATAGAATCGCGATGAGTTTAGCGATCGCAGCCCTGAATGCCAGGGGTACTACTAATATTCATCGAGCCGAAGCTGCGGCTATTTCCTACCCAGGTTTTACCGCTACTTTGCAACAAATTTGCCATCCAAATTGACAATAGTTATTGGTTATTTGTTGTTGGTTATTTGTCATTGGTTATTGGTTATTTGTTGTTACAACTAACCACTAACCACTAACCAATAACTACTCCCTTTAAGAATCTTTGCCGATAACTTGTTCTTTTAAAGATTCTATTTCTGCTAGCAATTCTTGGCGATCGGAAGCTTTGAGCAAATAGCGGTAAACAAACCAACCTGCATATCCAATGCCGATCAATTCAAAAGTTGGGGCTACCAAAGGCAGCTCATTCAAAGCATTGAGTACAGCCAGGGTTACTTTGACACTTACGGCACCTGTCAAAATTAAACCCACGGTGACGATCGGCTTTTGATATTCGGCGAAAAAATTGGATATATAGACTGGCAGTTCTGACAAAATAGTCAAAACTTGGTCTTTAATATCTTGGAACTGTCCTGCGGTGGTCTCTGGGGTTTCGATTTTCGTGATCGCACCTGGTTTCTCAATTACCATGTCGATTTTGGTGACTTCAGTGATTGTTTTTGTTTCCTCGGCAAAATTATCTTGTGTCATTTGATACTTTCCTCACTTGTTAAGTTGTATTGCAACCTGAGAATTGCTGTCGTCTAATTATCCGGTAATTAGTACAGCAAAGTTTCACAAATTGCAAGTAAAAAGGACTGACACAGCAACTCGGTTTCTGTGGGAGAAGTCCATCCTGTACGGCTGAAAGTAACGAGTTAATCTGATTGTAAGCAATGGGGATCTTATTTTTTTACCCGATCGAGGCTGATTTGATTGGGACAAGGGCGTCCTTGTGCAAAATCAGTGATATTGCTGATTGTTGTGGTAGCAATATTTCTCAAAGCTTCCTCAGTGAAAAAAGCTTGATGACCGGTAATTAAGACGTTGGGGAAAGTTAACAGACGCTGGAATATGTCGTCTTGAATTACTTGATTTGACAAATCATCAAAAAACAAGTCGGTCTCTTGTTCGTAAACATCTAAGCCCAAGTATCCTATTTTACCAGACTTCAGTCCTTGAGTTACGGCTTTGGTGTCAATCAACTGACCGCGACTGGTATTAACCAGCATCACCCCTTCTTTCATCTGATTGACGGCTGCTGCGTCGATCAGGTGGTAGGTTTCTGGTAGCAGGGGACAATGGAGACTGACGATATCGGAAGTAGCAAATAGTTCTGGAAGCGAGAGATATTCCATCCCCATCCCTAGACAATCCGGGTTTTGGGAAACATCGTATCCTGTGAGGCGACATCCAAATCCGTGCAGAATTTTGGCGGTAAGTGCGCCAATTTTCCCAGTACCAACGATTCCGACAGTTCGTCCGTGAAGATCGAAGCCCAACAGCCCTTCTAGGGCGAAATTGTTTTCCCGGACGCGGTTGTAGGCGCGGTGGATTTTGCGGTTGAGGGATAAAATCAGGGCGACGGCGTGTTCGGCGACGGAAAAGGGAGAATAGGCGGGTACTCTGACGACGGTGAGTTCTAAGTCGCGGGCTGCTGCTAAATCAACGTGATTGAAGCCGGCGGATCTCAGGGCGATTAAGCGGACACCTGTTTGGGCGATCGCACTTAGTGTTTTGGCATCTAATTGGTCGTTGACGAAGGCGCAGATAGCCGGCAATCCCGTCGCCAAAACGCTTGTTTCCATACTGAGGCGGGGTTCAAAAAAAACTAAGTCGTGTTGGTCATCGACATTGGCTGCTTCCAGAAATGTGCGATCGTAGGATTTGGTACTGAATACGCCGACTTTCATGATTTTTGCCCGAAATTATGGGAATATTTAGCAATTTTTTCCAAATTAACTGTACACCAGAAATTATACAATTAGCAAATTTGAATTATGTATTTTAAGAGCCACTAAAAAAAATGTTATAATATTATGTTTCGATTCAAATTCGAGTGTTTTTTTTGCCCGCTTGAGGGAGAATTTTGGCATGAGTTACGTATTTGGCATAGATGGCGGTGGTACTAAGACTATTTGTCTGTTGATGGATGAAAATCAGGTGGTTTTGGGACGCGGCGAAGCAGGGCCATCAAATTATCAAACACTGGGAATTGAGTCAGCCAAACAATCGATTCAATTGGCGATCGAACAAGCTGTAATTTCCGCTAATATCAACCCCGATAGCCGTCTCAACATAGAAGCAATTTCTCTGGGATTAGCAGGAGTCGGACGTCCCAAAGACCAGGAAATCGTGCAATTTTTAGTACAGAACTTGCAGTTGACTCCTAATTTACCCGTTACCCGGTCTTTCGGGCCGAAAAATATTATAATTTCCAGCGATAGCGCGATCGCACTCGTAGGCGGTACGGGCCATCCAGTCGGCCTCGCCGTTATTTCCGGTACAGGATCGATTGTTTTCGGACAAAACCGCCTGGGAAAAACTAAACGAGTCGGGGGTTGGGGATATATTTTAGGGGATGAAGGTAGCGCCTACAACATCGCCATTCAGGGTTTGCAAGCTGCTTTGAGATTCTACGATGGACGGCAAATTTATACCACACTTGCAGAGAATTTTCAAATACATTTAGGTCTAAAAAATCTGGAAGACTTGGTAGAAGTCGTTTACCGACGCGGTTGGGGAGTGAAGGAAATTGCTGCTTTAGCACCCATTGTCGATCGCGCTGCCACAGAGGGCGATCGTATAGCTGAGGGCATTATGGATAGTGCAGTGGCGGAATTAGTTTTAGCAACAAAAACAGCAATTTCAGGGCTGTTTAACCAAACAGAAGAATTTGAAATTGTGCTGATCGGAGGTGTGTGGGGTGGCGTGGGAAATTGCCAGAGTCGGTTTGAAACTGCTATAAGTGCGATCGCCCCTAACGCCCAAGTAATTGCACCCCGACACGAACCAGCTTTTGGTGCCGGCTTGTTAGCCTTAAATGCTCTTAACAATTGAATTTTGAGTGTGGAGTGTATCTTCCTTATCTTCCCAAACTTCTAAAATTTCCTGACTAGATCAATTTTGGGAATTTTTAAAACTTTTGATTATCTACCTTATCTTCCCAACTTGAGGAATTCCCACCTGTCATCATTAAACTATCAAAGGAACGGAAAATCAGAAAAAGTTTAGCAGTTGTGCGTTACCAAGTAAAGCAAAACCGAAGCAAGGACACAATTTATATGATTACTTCTCAAACATTGCGATCGACAACAGCAGCCATCCTCGCCCTAGGAATTACCCTAGGAACCAGTGTCCCACTGGTGGTAGCTACTCCCGCCACCGCCCAAAGATACTCCCAATTGGATAGTAGTATCAGAATTCCAGCAGGCAGTGTAATTCCAGTGAGCTATGAAAAAGATAAAATTGTGGTAACACCCGATGAAACCGCACCTTTAACTTTAAGAGTAGCACGAGACATCCGCACGGCTCAAGGTAGAGTTTTAATCCCCGCAGGTAGTGAAATTGTCGGTCAACTGCAACCTGCTAGAAGGGGTAATCAAAAGGGTACTCAATTTGTGGCTACAGAACTAATTGTTAGCCGCCGTCAACGCTATCGGATTGATGGAAATTCTGGCATTATTACCAGAACCGAAAAAGTTCAAAAAGGTGCTAACGGAGGTTCCCTCGCCCAAGGTGCAGCATTGGGCGCAGCCGCAGCCGCCGCCCTGGCTGGGATTACCGGCGACAAAGCCATCGCCACTGAAGAAGTATTGGGTGGTGCTGGGATCGGTGCTTTAGCGGGGGTATTGTTCGGGCGACGCAGTGTGGATGTGATTGTGATTCGCCCGGAAACAGATTTGGGAATCAGATTGCGATCGGATATCGTCTTGCGCTAAAATCAAAGTCTTTCTAATTTATTGTGGGGTGGGCTTCTGGGCAGCCCAAAAAAGCAATTTAGATTGATGTTATCCTAGCAGTTTTTAGTCGTAAAACATTGTCGATCGCAAATTTATTATCTCCCGAAAGTTGGCTAGGCATACTATTCAGGTTATGCCTAGCCTTATTAGTGGGTGGAATTATTGGGTGGGAACGTCAACTCCGACACAAACCAGCCGGCTTGAGAACACATATGTTAGTAAGTATGGGTTCTGCACTGTTTGTTTTAATCCCCTTGGCACTTGGTAAAAATGAAAATGTACGAGATGCCATAGAGCGTGTAATTCAAGGTATTGCCGCCGGGGTTGGCTTTTTGGGAGGGGGAGAAATCCTGCGACAATCTAAACAGGAAATAGGCGAAGTAGAAGTTCACGGACTCACCTCTGCGGCCGCTATTTGGGTGTCCGCAGCTTTGGGGACTGCGGCAGGCTGTGGCTTGTGGGAACTTGCCTTAATAGGCGCTTTACTATCGCTGTTCGTTCTGAGGTTTATTAAAAAACTAGAACGCCACAAATAGCACTAAAACAGATCTCAAAAAAACAGGTTTGTCCGTCCCTATGTGTCTATTGGTTGTGAAAAAAACTGCATATCATTTGACCAGGATCTTTTTGGCAAAACGGCACAAGTTTACCATCTTTTTTAACAGTGCTGCGACTACGACAGTTGTAAATTTCCCTAGGCTTTTTCACTCCATCAATACTCAAAATAGCCCTGTATTCCCAATAGTTTTTGGCGCTGCGTTTGAGATCGATAATACAAATCTGCTGTCCGTTGTAATTGCGGCATACAGATGCCTTAGCTGGCAGCGCGACCCAGAAAAATAATATTAATAAAAGGACAAAGGCAACACATTTCACGATTTAGTCTCTATGCTAGGGCATCACCTCTATCCTACAACATCGTAGAATAACTGTACGAGACCGGAACTGTATGTTTGACATCCAGTTAGCTGCAAATCTGTAGCAGTTGTGGGAGTGGCAAATAAAGGAATGATTTTCGCGTAATGCCACCATCCTAGATTCCTGCAAAATCTTCACAGGGTCTAAATCGGCTTGTTATTGAAGCATTAATCAAGTAAAATTGAAAAGACGGTTTTGTGTTCTCCCACACCATAACCTCCATGTGATTAACAAAATATTGGACATATACTACAAGGTAAGTTAATATAGAGATTAAGACCTTCTTCATTTTAATCGAAATTACTTGCAGCCCAAGAGTGGCAGTTGAGAAAGGAAGCTACTTGTTTATGAAAAAAATTAACCGTGTTGCAGTGATTGGAGGGACCCACGGCAACGAACTCACAGGAATTTACCTAGTGAATAAATTTGAGCGATCGCCCAATTTAATAGCGCGCTCTAATTTCCAAACTGTTGCCATGCTAGCCAATCCCAAAGCGTGCAAAATTGGCAAACGTTACATCGATATCGACCTCAATCGTTGTTTTTTACGAAAGGATTTAGAAAATTATCATCTCTCGACTTACGAAGCACTACGAGCCAAAGAAATCTACCAAATGTTGGGCTCAAACAATACGGATAATCCTGATTTAATTATCGATTTGCACAATACCACCGCCAACATGGGTATCACATTTATTTTGGATAGCCAGCATCCATTTAATCTGGAGTTAACTGCTCATTTAACATCTGTTGCTCCCAACATTAAGGTACTGGTTTCGGGAAAGCACAATCAAGATAGCTCTGTGTTGCGATCGATTTCCCCGTTAGGATTTACCCTGGAAGTTGGTCCGGTGGCTCAAGGGATATTGGATGGCAGTTTATTTCAGCAAACTGAGGAGATTATTGGCACAATTTTAGACTATGTAGAACTATATAATCAGGGAAAAATCCCTCCCGCCAAAAAACCCCTCGCCCTTTATCAAAAAATTCAGACTATCGACTATCCCAGAAATGAGTTGGGAGAAATTCTGGCAATGATTCATCCTCGACTGCAATTCAGAGATTATCAACCGCTGAATCCAGGCGATCCGATGTTTTTGACCTTTGACGGCGATGAGATTTTATACGAAGGTATATCGACGGTATATCCAGTGTTTATTAACGAAGCTGCTTACTATGAAAAAGGGATTGCGATGTATTTAACTCAAAAGCAAATGGTTGGTTATTAGTTATTTGTTATGAGTTATAGGTGATTGCTCATCGGTCATTTCTTGAGAAGCATTGGGGGATAAAAATTCTTCTTTAGACTCAGGAAATGATGAGCGAGATTGTTTCCATACTTCCAGACTCATAATGCAGGCTATCAGCCACACCAAACCAGCCGTATACCCCGCAATAATATCCGTGGGCCAGTGAACTCCTAGATAAAGCCGACTCAAACCAATAACCGCAACTAATAAAATTGTTAAAATGTAAATCCACCAGCGCTGTTTCGGAAAGCGGGAACCCAAAAAATATCCTAGCAAACCATAAATAACCATTGAAACCATCGCGTGTCCGCTAGGAAAACTGTAAAACCTAACGTCAACTGCGCGCTCCCAAAGTTGAGGCCGAGCGCGAGCAAAAACTTTTTTTAACACTAGGTTTAAACCCACCGCTCCCACACCAGCCAGCGCAATAGTTGTGGCTTCGGAGCGATGTTTCTGAGTCCACAAAATAATCACCAAACTCACACACAGCGCTAGTAACAAATTCGGTTCCCCCAAAAATGTAAAGCCGATCATGATTCGATCGCGCAGTGGAGTGTGCAATTCCTTCAGAGTGAGTAAAATAGAGGTATCGAAAGCATAAGTTTCTTTTTCCAGAACTTCCTTGGCGAGGGTGGCAAATCCCCACAGCGCCAAAGTGGCGATAGCAAGTCCGGCCAACCGAATGATTGAAATGAGCGATCGAATTCTAGAGCGCATTCATTTAATTAATTAAAAATCACTAATCCCAGACAGACAATAATACACCAAATCTAGGAAACGAAAATACCCGATCGACCGTCTATATTCTCGATTCACTATATTTTGAACAATTAATTGATTTTTTGGGACTACCCACCTCAGCTTTTAGCAACCATCGGCCAATGACTTTACTCTCAAACAAACAGATTTCGGCAATTTTCCTGGCTTTGGGGTTGACAACTATCTCTAGCTGTGGTTCTCAAAACCCAGTCAATACATCCCTAGTCACAGCCAACAGCATAGCCCAAAATCTAGTCTCGACGGCAGTGGCCCAAAAGCCCAACATCCCACAATTTGGTCAACCCATCGACTGTACCCTGGGCAAAGATTGCTTTATTTTGCAGTATTTCGATCGCGATCCGAGCCCAGCCGCCGTTGATTTTGGGTGCGGACGCCAAACCTACAACGGCCACGATGGTACGGACTTCGGCATTCCCGACGCCAAAGCAATGGCAAAAGGAGTCCCAGTTATCGCCTCCGCCGCCGGCAAAGTTTTGCGGGTGCGAGACGGTGTGGTAGATAAACGTTTAGAGAACGATACAGACAAAACCAACGTTGCAGGTAGTGAATGTGGCAACGGCATGGTAATCGATCACGGTGGCGGTTGGGAAGCGCAATATTGCCATCTCCGCCAAGGTAGTGTGGCCGTCAAACCAGGGGCGCAAGTTGCCAAAGGCGCTGTGCTGGGGATGGTGGGAAACTCTGGGATGGCGTCTTTTCCCCACGTACACATCACTTTTCGCTATCAAGGTAAAGCTGTAGATCCGTTTGTGGGTCCCGATGCTAAATTGGGCTGCAATATTGCCAGAAATCCAATTTGGGATCGGGCTGTGGACTATACTCCTACAGGTTTAATTCGCGCCGGTTTTGCGGGCAAACCACCGGACCAGAACGCTCTTTGGCAAGGACAATTTTCCGAAACCAAACTACCTCTAAATAGCTCTGCTTTGTTATTTTGGGTGCATAGTTATGGAGTGCTAAAAGGCGATCGCGAACAATACCAATTATTTGCTCCCAATGGCCAAACCATTGTCAACACCACCAACGAAATCAAAGCCCCCAGTCGCACTTGGTTGGGTTTTGTCGGCAAAAGAAACAGTCCTAATTCTCCTCTGACTCCCGGAGTTTGGCGGGGTGAATATCGCTTAATGCGGGGCGATCGAGTTTTAACGCAAGTGAAGCGAGAAGTCGAATTGCGTTAAGTTGAATTAGGTGGATTTATCTGGTTTAAGGCAAATTTTCCCAAGCTTGAGCCACAATATCGCTCAGCCATAGCCTTTGAGGCAAATCGAGGAGATGGTCGTCCGCCAACAACTCAGCCTTTAACTCATCGAGAGACTGAGAGCGCGATCGAGCTATTTTTACCACACCCGCGATCGCCGTTGCCACTAATTCTTCATTCAGCGGCTGCTGTCGCAAAGCAATCATTTCTTGAGGATTCGTAGGAATGGGATAATTCATGAGATTGCATACCGAAGGGAGTAGTTGATTCGATGCCCAGGCCACACCGAGAGCGATCGAAAACCTAAAAATCTGAGAACACTGTAAACTTATTTAAAACTAAATAAGTATTCGGGAGTATAGCGCACTTTGCTCCCTTGTCAACTCCCCCTGCTTTATGAATTTATAGAGATCGGAAAATGCAAGAAATTCTTTATCTAGAAGTCCCGACACCGGATACGGCGGCCGTATGCACTTGGTTGCAACAGGAATTCGATCCCGGCATCGGACAAAAAGTGATTACTCCTGACGGTTTTCGCCTGCTTTGGACCTCAACAGCCACCGCGGCCAAAGACTCCATCCCCCAAATTGCCAATCCAAAATCCACCGTTGCCACCACCAAAACACTCAGCCAAAATCATCAATCCACAGAACTTTCCACCTTTGTGTGGTCAGTTCAACGCACCACTTATTTAAAAGTGTTTCGTTTGGAAGATGCACCCCCTGGGGAAAAAAAATTCCTGGAATCGCTGAATTTGGGCTTGAGAAAAAAGTTTCCCGATCTATACCCAGAACCCCCAGTCATAGACCTCTCCAAACAGTCTATTTTTGAAGCTCTTGCCCCCTATTACCCCCTCACCGTTAAATACTTCCAAAAAATGCCCAAAGGCGAATACGACCTCCAGCGCGTCTACTGGTGGGAGCAGCGCTGGCGGGAAGGCACTCGCAATCCTCAACAGCCAAAACAAGTAGTGTTTTTGAAGGAAGAAGGCTCTTCTACTTCGGTCAGGGTAAAAACAGGGGAGAATGGACAAGAGACAATTCCAGTGCAGGATTCTGAGTCTTCTGTTTATGACTTAATTTATATCGGCGGGGCCTTGGGAGTGATTCACGCCGCCGTCATGGCTAGATTGGGCTACCGGGTACTGTTGGTGGAACGAATGCCTTTTGGGCGGATGAATCGCGAGTGGAATATTTCGCGGGACGAAATTCAAAGTTTAATTGACTTGGGTTTATTTACTGCTGCGGAAGTGGAAACCTTGATTTCCAGAGAATATAAGGATGGCTATAACAAGTTTTTTGATGCTAACAATCCGACCTTTGCTCAAGCACCAGTTTTACATACTCCCAAGGTACTAAATGTAGCTTTAGATGGCGAAAAATTGCTGTATTTAGCAGGAGTTAAATTGACCGAAGCTGGCGGGGAAATCTGGGACGAAACTGAGTTTATCAGAGCCGATGTTGAAGGAGAAAAAGTAGTAGTTCAGGGCTGCCACTTGCCCACAAAGTCCGATCGCACCGCCGAAGGAAGGCTACTGGTGGATGCGATGGGTTCGGCTTCTCCCATAGCTTGGCAATTGAACGAAGGGCGGGCTTTTGACAGTGTTTGTCCCACGGTGGGAGCAGCCATCGAGGGAGGATTTGACCAGGCAGTTTGGGATTCCGAATACGGGGATGTGCTCTACACTCACGGGGATATTTCCCGCGGCCGCCAGCTCATTTGGGAGTTGTTTCCCGGTGCTGGAGGAGAACTGACTGTTTATCTGTTTCACTACCACCAAGTCAATCCACAAAATCCAGGTTCTTTGCTGGAATTGTACGAGGATTTTTTTACAATTTTGCCTGAGTATCGTCGCTGCGATCTCGATCGATTGGTGTGGAAAAAACCGACTTTTGGTTATATTCCTGGGCATTTTAGTACCAACAGTAGCGATCGCGCCGTGGCCTTCGATCGACTAATCTCGATCGGCGATGCAGCTTCCCTGCAATCTCCCCTGGTTTTCACTGGTTTCGGCTCTCTGGTTCGCAATCTTTTCCGCTTAACAGACCTATTAGATACAGCTTTAAAACACAATTTATTGAGTGCCAAGCACTTAAACCAAATTCGTGCTTATCAGAGCAATGTGTCAGTGACTTGGCTGTTTTCTAAAGGGATGATGGTTCCCACGGGTCGCAGTTTGCCACCCCAAAGAATTAATTCCATTCTCAATACCTTTTTCGGTATTTTAACCGAAGAAGAACTCACCGTAGCCGAAACTTTTATTAAAGACCGGACGGATTGGTTAACTTTCAATCGTTTGGCCCTGAAAGCTGCTCGAAAAAACCCTTCTCTGCTGCTGTGGATTTTGGATTTTGTGAGTGTCGGGGATATTTGGCGTTGGCTGGGGAGCTACTTCAACTTCACTTTGCTGGCTGTGGCGAGTTGGCTGTTTGGATGGCTCCCCCAATTCGCCCGCAGGATACAGCCTTGGCTGGAACCACGGTATCCCGCTGTTTGGTTGTGGCTGTTGGTTACTAGCTACGATCTCACCTACGGTATGGGAAAAGGGAGAAAGCAAGAAGCCAGAAGCCAGTGAGAGTCCTAACTTTTCCAAGGAGTCGGGACTCTAGGGATTCTCTGTTTTTAGTTAAACTATCGAAAACTGGGTAATTCAATGTCAGCCAGCGATCGACGCTTTTTAGCAGGGCCCAGCGGACTGGTAATCGAAGTCAACCAGTGGGGTTCTGCAACAGCTATAGGTTGGGCTGCGCTCGATCGCACTTCTTGAATGCCAAAGGTTTCCACAGAGTTCAAAATTTTAGCAGCCCGCACCAATTCCGGGCTGCTATATTTGGCAGTACCATTTTCTGTTTCCGTTTGAGCAACCGACTTTGGAGCCTCGACAATGCTTGGGCTGGACTCTGTTGCTGCATCTGGTTGCGAGAAGTTTTCGTTCTCGTGTAACTCAATGCCGGATGCGGAGGCTAATGTGTTGGATTCCTGACTTACCGTAGATTCCGGGCCGATGGGCGCTTCAGAAGTCCCTACCTCTGGCTGGGCTTCCCATGGATCGGACCAAGGTTGAACAGGGGAAGTGTTAAATATGGGTGGCACCGGGACGTTTTGGCTTTTGACGGCGGCGAGTAAGGATTCCAATTGGGCGCTAGCTGTATCCTGTGGATTTTCCACCGGCTCGGTAGGGGCGATCGACTTAGGGTGTGGCATCTCCAAACTTTTTTCTAAAGCTGCTTTGAATTGCAGGGTGTGGCGCTGCTGACGGTGCAAGCGCGATCGCAATTCCTTGCAAACATTTTCTGTAGTTACTAGCTGGTGAAGTTGTTCGTTGTAGCGCATCACTGTCGCAGCAGATTCTCGCTCCACTGTGGCTAGCCTAGTTTGGCTAGTTGCTAATTGGTTAGTTAAGTTTTCGACTAAAATTTCTTGACTTTGCAAAGTTTGATTAGAAACTTCCAATTTAGCAAACAGCCTGGTCAATTGTGCTTGAGTGTTTTGGAGTTCGGCATTCTGCTTTTCGAGCAAGGCTTCGCGATCCTGCAACTTTGTTTGGGACTCTTGGAGGGCTGTTTCTAGCTGGGAGATTCGCCCTAAGAGATCGCGGTTACATTCATGCAGGGCTTGCATCAAGGTGACAGGAGTCGATCCTTTGCCCTTATGTTCGCTATTGGCCAGCAGATTTTTGAGATGATCGGAAATCGGAGGTATATCAGTCAAGGGAACTTCTGTCTGAGATGGCAAATTTTTGGCTTCAGATGTTGTGGGAATTGCATCTACACTGATGGCGTTGGGAAAATCGACTGTTTCCCAGTCTGTTTCTGGCGTGTCTACAACTACAGCCCCAGGATCTTTTGGAGTGGGGTCGATCGGCTCTAAACCCCACACAGCTAAAGAATCTAGCTCTAAGGGTTCGGCATCGGATTGGACAGCAGAATGCGGTTGTTGCTGATTGGCTCGAAGATCAGCTTCTGACATGGCTTTATCCCAATATTCACAGAGTCTCACATCTAGTTTATCAAGGTACGTCGTAGATTCAAGAATCCCCGTACCTTTAAGTGGGGGAGTGTTAACCTTAATAGATTCTCTGGGGAGCATCCCGATTTTGCATAGGCGAAGCATGACCGCTGTAAATCTCTGGTTATTACTAATAAGTTGTCTGCGGTGATGCTATAGCCCATACGAATATATTTGCAAAACACAGATGCACCTGTTGCGATCTGCGATCGCCCTAATCTTTAACAACTGCAAAATGTTTATCAAGGATGGCTGGAATTTCCGCAGGTTTGATGCGACTGTAGCGAGTTTTGTCTGGCATCACAACTATATTCGGTCCGGCTTTGCACTGTTTGAGACATCCGGTTTTTTGCACAATAACTTCTCCGGCTAAACCGCTACAATTCAAAGCATTTTCCAGAGCTTTACATACTGCACCACTGCCGCGCTTCTGGCAGTCAGATTTTTGACATACTAATATTTTGCCTGAGATTTTTGCCGGAGTTGGCGTGGTTGGAGAGGATGTGGGAGAGTCGATCGCGCGATCGGGTATCAGAATCCCAACAGATGTATGCTTGGTGTCTACCTCTGGCTGCGAGGGATGATGCTTGCTGTCTGAAAGTTTCAGGCTATAAGCTTTGAGCTTAACTTTGCCATTTTTCAAGTTTTGCTGTTTCTGTCCAGCCACTTCAACTCTCAATCCGGGCTTTAAAACCATAGATACAGAAGCCCGCAATTCCTTGCAAAGTTTCACCAGAAATTCTACTCCGCGATCGCTACCAATTCGCAAATACTTTAATTTGTCACCATCTTCAATAATCAGATTCAGTATTTCTCCCTCTAAGCTAAACTCTGAAACTTGCTTGTAAGACGTATACATGATTATTCCTCAATGGTTAACTCTATTCCTAAATTTAGACAACACTAATTTTTTGCATTAAGCATCGTCCCTGAGTGACATCAGACACAAGTTAAAAGCTAGATTTAGCAAAAAATTAAGAATTGTCCAAAGCCCTTCCTGAAAAACTTCGCTGTCAGCATAGCCGCTTTCTTTCTGCCTTCTGGAGATTTCCGGCTCTTTCAGGAAGCATTTAGGGCAGTTTTCGGACTACGGAATCTGATTGATTCAGTAGCGGATCGGCGCTCTCACCCAGAAGTCGGGACTCTGAGGTGCGTCTTTTTAGAGCATAACGCAAATGCTAATAATTCTCAATAGAATTGGTAAAAAATTTTTCCTAATTTGCAAAATCTGCCAATACCGCTAGACCCCCTTGAAACACTCGCCTATATTAAGTAGAAGAAAGAAGGAAGAAGAACCCCCCCTGCCCCCCCCAAGGGGGGAATGAAGAAGGAAGAATAGCAAGCCAGTAAGCTTTTGAGCGATTTGGATCTTGCATTTAATTAGGTGGACTTACTTAACGTAACGATCCACTCCTCTTCCTTCGCGCCCTACCCTACGGGAACGGCTTCGCCGAACGCGCCTTCGCGGTTCGTTAATCTTCGCTCTAAAAAAAAGCGAACAGCCTGGTGACTGCCCGCTTTTTTATACAAAGTGAGTTAGATTAGTTAAGGCGCCAAAGCATTACCGCGCAACAAACTACCAATAGTTTTCGCAGTAATCTTCATTTGAATGAAAGGATTTGCCGGCACTACTGTCTTATACAAATAGCTATCGAATGTGAGTTTCTGCACATCGCGATCGGCACACATTTCCACAAAAGCTTCGCGAGTAGCATCAGAACGGTAGAACACCCGTTGCAAAATGTCAAGCACCTTGTAAGTAATCCCGTAAGCTTTATCCCACCGCTTCAAATAAAGCTTGATTTCCTGTTCCGTAGGAATACGCGCGCCTTTATTGGAAATTTCCACAATAGTTTCAGCGCACATCCGGCCAGACTTCGCAGCAAAATAGATACCTTCACCCGAAGATTTGGTAACATAACCGGCGGCATCACCGACGAGAGCAACTCGGCCCACAACCCGGCGAGGACGTGGATGTTCTGGGATCGGGTGAGCTTCCACTTTAATAATCTCACCGCCCATGAGTCTTTTGGCAGCGCGGGCGCGAACTCCTGCTTGGAGCTTTTTGATGCTGGCTTGATTGACTTTCATCGTGCCGGTACCGACGGCTACGTGGTCGTATTTAGGGAATACCCAAGCGTAGAAGTCGGTAGAGACGTCATCGCCAACGTACATTTCGGCTAAGTCGTGGTAGTAAGCCATTTTATCTTCCGGCAGGCGGATGCGTTCTTGGAAGGCGATCGCATAATTGTAATCACCAGCATCGATCGCCTTGGCTACGCGGGAGTTAGCACCGTCAGCCCCAATCACCAAATCCACCTTCAGAGTTTTCTGAACTCCCATGGCACTGCCGTTGGAGTGGTCGGCATAGTGGAGTGTGTAGGGGTCTGTATTGTTGGCGGGAATCTCTAATTTATGAACAGTGCCATTAATCAGTTTGGCACCCAAGGAAGCGGCGCGATCGCGCAGGAAGCCATCGAGCACTTCCCGGCGGCACATACCGATGTATTCGTGGGCGTTTTCAATATTGATATCCACCTCGACGTTGGAGGGAGAAATCATTTTCATTTTTCTGACTTGGCGGTCTATAATGCTTTGCGGCAAGTCAAATTCCTGCACCATGCACAGGGGAATTGCGCCACCACAGGGTTTGGCGTAGTCTAATTTGCGCTCGAATAGGTATGTTTCGATGCCTGCTTTTACGAGTGTTTCGGCGGCGGAAGAACCCGCAGGGCCTGAACCTACTACTGCAACCCTTAGTGTCAAAGTTTTTCTCCCCAGTTTTTTTCTATAGGCATTATTCATGTGTGATGGTATCACGGACTTTCGATGCGGTGGGGTTACGGAGGGTAGATTTCAATGAAATGCAACAGAGCTTAACAGTTCGATACGAAAATTGTGTTTTGGGGGATATATTTGAGGTAATTTATTAAATTTTTCAGTGATTTGGAAGAGGAATGGACTGTGATGTGCGATCGAGCTATTGTCAAAAAGTCGTAGGGGCGGGTTTTACCAACCATCAGCGGCTAAAACTAACAATCTCATAAACCCGCCCCGGCTGAGATGTTGCACCAATAATGTCAATTGGGGATTTTTAGTGGGGTGGGGCGGGTTTATTTTAATTGTTGGTGAGAGTTAGAGATGGTTGGTAAAACCCGCCCCTACTTCACACGAATGGTGGAACTGAGAACCAATGCAATCAGTTACATTTAAATTACTTGCACTTATATCTAAAATTTTTCTTATGCTAGGTAATTTTCAGCAAAGCAACCTGCGGATTGAGCTTGAAGCTTCGGAAACAGCGATTCGGGATAGCTTACTGCGTCCAGCTCAATTGCAGCAGTGGCTGTGGCCGCAACAGTTATCTAAAGGTTTGCCAGAAGAATTTACTCAAGGTTTGACATTTACAAGTTGGCTGGGCCCGGTGGCTGTTCAGCACCACGTTGATATTGCTGAGTCAAATTGTCTGCGGCTGCTATTGAGTCAGGGAATTGACGGATTTCACGAGTGGTATTGGGGCGAAGGTTGGGTGCAGTCTCGGTTGGAGGGAGTGTCGCTGCTGCCGCTGAATTTGGGACAAACGGCTAGTTTGTTGCGGCTGCGGGAGTTTTTGGGGAAGGGTAAGGGGAAGTAGGAATTCTACTCAACTAGGCAAAATTACTTATTTATTAGTCCGCGCAGGCGGACTTTGTTTTTGTAGACGCGGTTTCAACCGCTGAGATTATTGCTAGCGATCGCATATTCTTTGTGAAGTAATATTGCAAAACGCATAAAAACTGCATAAAAACTCCGGCGCACTCCAGATAGATAAGTAGCGGCGGAAGTTGATGCGAGTTGAACTCATACTTTATGTGAAGTTGTATTACAAAACGCATAAAAACTGCATAAAAACTCCGACGCACTCCAGATAAATAAGTAGCGGCGGAAAGTTCAGCGAGTTTGACCCACACCCTGTGTGAAGTTATATTGCAAAACGCATAAAAACTGCATAAAAACTCCGACGCACTCCAGATAGATAAATATCAGGCCAAAGTTATCAGATTAGTAGAGGTGCATCATGTCTAATATATCGATCGGCAATCTGGGCGACAACTATATCTCCATCGACTTCGCCGGTAAAACTGACCCCACAGACACCTATCGTTTTAATCGACTCAATCCCGGCAACTTTCGAGTCACTGCTGAAGGATTTAGTTCCATTATCGGGATGCAACTCCTAGACAGTCAGGGAAAAGTCGTCAAAGACATCGAAACTAACGACACAAATTCAGGAACATTTAGCATCGATAATTTGGGTGCAACCAATTATGCACTCAAAATTTCTGCACCTTCCCGTGATACCAATTATCAAGTGAGTTTAACACCAGACGGCAAAGTTGACCCGCTGACAGGCTTAGGCGTTATCTCCGGTTATTTCACACCAGATTCAACGGGTCAAGTGGGCTTTGACTGGCTGCACGACGGCGGCAATTATCAAGGTGAAGTTGCGATTTTTAGCGTGCAGGGAATGGAGAATTTCGATCCTGGTTCTGAGGAATTCATCAAAGAATCAGCAAGACGAGCTCTGAGCAATTCTTTATTCGGACACGTCGTAATTTCTGACTCCATAGAAGGTGCAAATCCCCTATTTAACGGCAGTTTAGGAGAGGCGAATTATAACCAAGGACAGTACAGCGGTCCGAAAACATTTCTGATGAAACCGGGAGAGCCTTTTGCGGTGATGTTGATGCCAAATGGGACTGTGCAAGATGTCTTTAATAATCCCGATGCTGATGGCGATAAACGGCCACTGTTTTCCTTATCTAGCCTGAATCCAGATGATGCTTTGTTAGAGGGTCAAGTAGCAGATGTCACTGGCAATGGTAAGGCATTTGCGATGGAAGATCAGCGGGTTGACGAAGGTTCGGATAAAGATTACAACGATTTGGTTTTCAATTTGACTGGTGCGACGGGAAAAGCAGCGGCAATAGAGAAAGTTATCGATCCAAAGAAAGATTGGACTAAGCTTGATGGTGGCAAAAAATTGATCGATTATGTCAAATCTAAACTGCCGACAGACATAAAACCACCGGTAGCTGTAACGCCAACTGTGGAGACAAAACCACCGGTAGCTGTAACACCAACTGTGGAAACAAAACCACCGGTAGCTGTAACGCCAACTGTCGAAACAAAACCAACTGTGGAGACAAAACCACCGGTAGCTGTAACGCCAACTGTGGAAACAAAACCAACTGT